>CASQEL010000289.1 GCA_949427775.1 uncultured Desulfovibrionaceae bacterium | reverse complement strand
AGCCTTTGGGCGGCGCGTTACGACGGTGTTACTGTGTGTGTGTGTGTGTGTGTGTATATATAGCAAAAATCATGCTGCGCGAGGTGCGGTTTTGGGGCCTCGTCGCGCCGATGTTCGTCAGATACACTACACATGGTGGGTACTCGTTGTGTACAGAAAAGTCCCGCTTTTGTCCACGACTGGAAACGTCGCCCGGCAATTCCAATAAGATCAAAAACTGTCTTGTTGTCTGTTCGGCAGTTTCATGAATATCTTTATGATCATTTTGAAGTACGGAGGCGATATCAACCGTAGGCCTTGGAATACTGTTGCTTTGCCGCATCACGCCTTCCCTATCCGGGAACGTTCCCGCTCCATACTTGCCGCTTTTGCCTCCGCGCTCTATAAAGAAGCGGCTTCATGTAAGGCACAGGACGCGCCCCTGACCTCTCTTGTGCCGCATGTTCTGGAACGTCCGCTGGACAATCGGAAGCGGCATTGCCCGCGGGCATGACGCACATTGACTTTATCCAAATTTGCCAGCAGATTTTGGCCGTTGCATTCTTCGGTGTGCCGGTGATGCCGTAGGATCATCCGGAAAGGTGGTTTCCATGCATATTTCCGAACTATCCGTACCCTCCCGTTTTGCAAGCATTTCTCCCACGTTCCTGGCTTCCTGGGCCGGAGACGCTGTATTCAGACGCGGAAACAAGTATTTCAACGCCGGAAAAGTCCATGATATTGCACTGGTTTCGGGCGAGTGCGTCGTTGCCACTGTTGACGGCACAAGGCCATACTCCACCGCTGTTGTCATGAAGGACGGGCAGACGTTGACTTCGGTCTGCACATGCCCATACGGAACCTGTTGCAAGCACGCTGTGGCGCTTTTGCTGGAATGCGCGAAAATATTTGCCGAAAAAAGTTACATCCCCACCGCGAGGGAAAATGACCGCCGCATCTATGCCCTTGACCTTGTTGATGCCGGGCAACCGGATCTGTCGCTTGATGATCTCAAGAAAACATTGCAGAGCCTGAACAAGAGCCAGTTGATCGATATTTTGATCAAGGCCATTAAAATCACTCCAGAAATTTTCCTTCTCTGCTCCAGGCCGGGAGAACCCGCCTCGGAAGAGAAGAAAATTGACCTTATCGTAAGAAAGACGCGTAACGCCATCTACTGGGAACCTGAACGCGACGATTATCATGGCCGGCAACTGCCGGATTTCTGGCCCGTTGTCAAAAATCTGGAAGCGCTTCAATTGGCCGGAGTTCCGGAAAAAGTGCTGGAATTGTCCCGGGAAATACTGACAGTGGCGGCGGAGCAGATTGACCTGTGGGCTGACGGGGATGAATGCCCCGCGGCAATTGCCTCATGCATGAGCATTGCCTGCACGGCATTGCGCGAAATCGACTGGCCAATGCCCCAAAAATTGATTTGGGCGGCGGATGCTCTCCTTACGGATAGCTATTGCCTTTGTGACGATATAAAAAGATTTCTGGATGAAAACCATCCACCAGAAGACTGGCAACCTGTGGCGGATCATTTTCTTGGACTCCTCGGATCGAATGATCCCACTTCATCCAGTCATGGATCAATCGTTGATTTTGCCGTGAAGGCCTTGGAAAATTCTGGCCGCTCCGCCGAAATCCTGGAGTTGCGCAAACGGGACGCCCTAGAAAACGGCAACTATCTGCCGCTGATAAAGATGCTCGTGGACAATGGGTCTTATAACGCGGCGGAAAACTATATCTATGAAGGAATAAAATTCTATGGAGAAAAAAATCCATTCCTGCACAAGAGGCTGAGATCATGTCTACTTGAGTTGCGGCAAAAACGACAAGATTGGGATGCGGTTTTATGTATGCTGGTAGAGGATTTTGTCAGCATGCCATTGCTCGACACGTTCAATGAATGCCGGGAAACAGCCGCAAAGCTACATTGTCAGCCATTGCTGGAAAGGCTGCTGCGGGATTTTCTTGTTGACAGGAAACTTCCCTGGCTGCGGGATGAATGGCCTTGCCGCATGAAAGGCGCATGCACAAGATATCTGGACAAGAAAACCGATTATCGCACACTGATCACCCTCGCCATCGAAGAAAAGGATCCCGCGGAGGTACTGAAATGGTACGATGCAGGGAACAGAAGGGAAAGACGCGTATGCTATAGTCCCGAACTCATTGCCGACGCGGTGCGCGATTTTGCTCCTTACAGGGCCATAGCCATGTGGCGAAATGTCATTGAGAAAAAAGTTGGCTTGACCAACATTCAGGCGTATCGGGAGAGCTCGATCTATTTGCGTAAAATGGGTGCATGCATGCGGACACATGGCATGCAAGCTCAATGGCATAGTTATCTTGCGAATCTGCGCGAAAAGCACCGCCGCAAAAAAAGGTTCATTGAAATTTTGGATGAATTGCGCCTTGACTGACAACTATATAAAGACGGTACAGGGTTTTTATTCACCTGAATTGAATCCGGTAGAAAATATATGGGAAGAATTGCGTGAAAAGTACTTTCATAACCGAGTATTTCCGAGTCTGGACGCCGTAGAGGAACATCACGGTTTGGCGTTTCGCGGAAAAAGCGCGATTTTTCCGCTCACTTCCGGCGGGGCGGCGCTGTGCGTCCGCCCCGCGTTTCGCGGCCGGGAGTTCCTTGGCGCGTCTTTTTCTCTCCTTACGATCTGCGAGGTTCGTCCGGGGCCATCTTGACCAGGCGAGGCCGGAACTCGGCCAGGATGTCCACCAGATCACGCTGCGCCGCCATGACCGCATGAATATCCTTGTAGGCTTGGGGGGATTCATCCAACGATCCGGACAGCAGCTCCACGCCGTTGTCCCGCAAAAATGCCTCCATGTCCTTGAGCCGGAGCTGCCGAAAGGCGGCCGCCCGACTCATGGCCCGTCCGGCGCCATGCGAACACGAACAAAGCGACGCTTCGCATCCCTTGCCGCGCACCACAAATCCCGGAGTTGTCATGGAACCGGGCACTATGCCGAGCTGTCCCTCATGCGCGGGCGTCGCCCCCTTGCGATGCACAATCACACGCTCGCCGTCATGCGTCTCCTCCCAGGCGAAGTTATGATGATTTTCCACATGGGTCAGCGCCTGCGCGCCGATGGCCTTGATGATATGTCGGTGAATCAGCTCATGGCAGGCCGAGGCATAGCGGCCCATAAGCTGCATGGCGGCCCAGTATTCTCGCCCGTCGGCACTGTCCATATCCAGCCAGGCCAGACGCCGCAGATCCTTGGGCAGGGCCGGTCGCAGCGACATGGCCCGCTCAT
>CASQEL010000288.1 GCA_949427775.1 uncultured Desulfovibrionaceae bacterium | reverse complement strand
AGTCGCGGGTTCAAATCCCGTCTCCCGCTCCACAAAATTTTGCTGTATATGCCGATACATTGCGGGAATAACTCAGCGGTAGAGTGTCAGCTTCCCAAGCTGAAGGTCGCGGGTTCAAATCCCGTTTCCCGCTCCAGTAAATTCAGGCAGTTGCACAGTTGTTGTAACTGCCTTCTTTTTTGGACACATGCCGTTGGGCACATGAGCCGGGTTTGGCAGGGATTTCACCAAGGCGGAGATATCTGTCAGTGCAAGTCTGAACTGCTGCAGTTCTGTCCGGACGCCGATGTGACGACAGGGGCGGACCAGTACCACTTTGCGGTGAACACGAGGAGAATCCCGACCGTCCAGATATAGGCCGCGTCCATGTTCCAGAGATCATTCAGCAGGTAGGCGATGATCGGCCCTAAAGCCGCGCCGAGATCCACGGCAAAGGAGTACCACATCATAAACGTCCGACCTCCCCGCGCGGATGCCGCATCGGAAGCCACAGCGTCCGACACCGTGGTCAGCGACGTGCCGACGAGCTGGATGACAAGCAGCACGGCGATCCACAGCGGCACGGGCAGACTCAGGCATACCAGACCAAAAGCCGCGACGCCGGCCATGAGCGAGGCCACCATGACTGCCCGGCGCCCGAAGCGTCTGTCCGACAACGCTCCGAACCAGGGAGCCAGCCAGGGCTCCCATCCCCAGCGTGCGGCCTGGAGAACGCCCCCGAGAGTGGCCGCGCCGATAGCCACGCCGAAAAGCATCACATTGCCCCCAAGATGGATCCGGATAAGCTGACTGAGCGTTGCGGCGTACAGGCCCTGATAAATGAGGGCGACCACAAGCCCCGTGGCCATAACCCACAGCACGGCGCCGTCCTTCCACAACCCGAACAGCGTCTCTTCCCGGGGTGCGGCGGGCGGCGCTCCGACAGCGCCGCGCGGTACGAATATCAGGCCGAGTACGATGGTCAGGCCGGTGCAGGCTCCGAATATGCAGGCTGTCAGGGAAAAACCGAGCAAGTCCGCCAGGATGCCGCCCATAAGCATGCCCACCAGACTTCCTATCCGGTACAGTCCGTTGTACAGGCCCATAAAATAGCCGCGGTTGCTCTCGGACGACACATTGAGAATGCAGTAGAATCCGCCGAGTCGGAGCAATGTCCAGGACGCTCCCCACAGACAGCGCAACACAAGCCATATGGCGAAACTGTCCGCAACGGCGTACCCGAGTGTGGTGACGGTGGCGAGCACTGTGGCGATGAAGATGCCCGTCCGGTCGCTGATGCGCTGATACAACCATCCTACCGCCGGATTAAGAGGCAGGCGCACCAGCCGGTTCGCGGACAGTATTATGCCTACCTCCCATAACGAATCCAATCCGGCAGCGGCAAAATGCACGGGCAGCACAATATACAGCATGGAGTCGCCAATCAGACAGGCCGCCGTGATCAGTGAAATCATGGCGACCTGTCGCGAAGCCTGATTCTTGTCTTCCATGTCTCCTCCCCGTCGACGATGCGCGGCAGCCTTCAAAAACAAGGTCGCCCGATCGGATCGGGCAATTGTGTCGCTGTCCGTATACTGTTCCGGACATATTGGGAAGATAAAGGCCAAGGTGTAGATCAAAGTTGTCGGAATCGCAAACCGTATGCGACGGGGGCATGTCGGTATGGAAGCGCTTTCGCGCGCTTGCCTGAAGCGCCTGTCCGGTGCATTATGGTGCTTTATCGTTGCAGTGCTACCGGAGCTCCTTGAGGCCATGGAAAAAAATTTCCGCAGATATTCCCGGCAGCGTGTCATATGGCCGGACGTTGTGTTGCTGGCGCTGACGTGCGCGGTTGCGGCGTGGTTTGTCGTCCGCGCGCAGGAGGTTCTTCCCCGACAGTGGGAGTGGGGGCGGTTGCTGGAATACCTTGTGTGGCACGATGCGGCGGGATGGCATGCCGGGTTGCTTTTTAAAGGGGTCTGCACCACCCTGCGACTGGGAGTGTGGGCGGGCATCCTGGCCATGCTGGTGGGAATCTGCGTGGGCGCAGGCAGCGCGGGACGTCGGGGCTGGGCGGCATTGCCCGCGCAGATTTTCGTGACGCTGTTGCGTAACACGCCGCCGCTCGTGTTGCTGTTTCTCATTTACCTTTTTGCTTCGGAACAACTGTTCGGCGGGTTGAATGAAACCATACGCGCGCTGTCCCCCGAGGCGCGCGAGATGGTAGCTGTGCTGTTCGCCGATGCCGGGCAGATCGATCGCATGGCTGCGGCGGTGCTCACGCTGGGTGTGTACGAAGGCGCGTATGTGGCGGAGATTGTACGCGCGGGGCTGGAAAGCGTGCCCCGTGGGCAGTGGGATGCCGGAGCCGCTTTGGGATTTCCGAACGGACGGCGACTGCGGTTGATCATTTTTCCGCAGGCCCTGCCTTTGATGCTGCCCCCGCTGGCCGGTCAGTGCATTTCCACCTTCAAGGAATCGGCGTTGGCCGCGTTGATCTCCGTGCCGGAACTGACGTTTCAGGGCATGGAGGTCATGTCCGTTACGCGACGTCCCTTTGAAGCCTGGCTGGTGGTGGGACTGCTCTACCTGCTGCTGTCGCTGGGCTGCGCGGCGGTGTTCCGCCATGTGGAACGGAGCGCGGTGTGGAGATAGCGTACGGCAGGGCAATCGCATGAAACGCATAATTCTTTGAAATAACAAAAAATCTGTAGCGGCCGACGTATACATTGCCAATATTTTTAACAGAGTCTCTTCGCTCGTGCGATTGCCCTGTAGCGCACGGCGCGGGCCCTTGACAATCGCAGGCGGCGGCGTCACATTCCGATCATTCTCAGGGCGGGGTGAAAGTCCCCACCGGCGGTATTCCGGCTGCGTCCGGAGAGCCCGCGAGCGCTCCCCACGGGGGGAGGTCAGCAGATCCGGTGTGATGCCGGAGCCGACGGTAACAGTCCGGATGGAAGAGAATGGACAGCGTTTCCTGTCAACGTTGCTCTGTCGTCGTAGCCTGCCTGCGTTTCGCACGCGGCGGGCGACAAGCGGCAATGCTGCGCCCTGTCTGTCGCCCTGATGCCTGAACCCGCTTTTTTCAAGGAGCGTTTCATGCGTCAGTCTCAATCATTGCTTTCCCGGTTCGGTTCTGCTCTGGAACGTGTGGACAAAGCGCTGCATGCCGTGCGCCAGGGGACCGGCGTCCTTGTGGTGGATGATGAGGATCGTGAAAATGAAGGCGATCTGATTTTCCCCGCCGCTTCGCTCACCGTGGAACAGATGGCTTTGCTGATACGCGAGTGCAGCGGCATTGTCT
>CASQEL010000287.1 GCA_949427775.1 uncultured Desulfovibrionaceae bacterium | reverse complement strand
CGCGCAACAGGCCGCGCAACAGGCCGCGCAATCCGCCCGGCAGGCGCGGCATGCGCTGGCCGAAACGGTGGAGGCCGGAGCCTCAGCCCTCCGGGAGATCCGGGAAGAAACGGATATCCAGAAGGATCGGCTTCAGGCCGTGGCCGACACCACCATCATCACCATCAGCCGGGAGGCCGACCGCGCCCATGACCAGGCCGACCGGGCGCAACGCGAGGCCGACCGGGCCGCGTCCACCGCCACGCTGGCCGTGGGCTGCGAGAATCTGGAGGCCGTCTGGACCCTGACGGAGGACATCCCCGCCGGGGGGCTGCTGACCCTGCCCGCCGGTCTGGTCTACTTCCCCGGACGCCACATGCTGCGCCTGAGCTTCGAGGGCATCACCTGCTCTCCGGGCCTGCACTATGAGGAAGTGGCGCTGACCCGCCCGCCGGACTGTCCGGCCACGGCGCAACAGGACGTCTGCCCGGCCGGACGGCTGGAAGTCTTTCCGGAGCTGCCCTCCGGGCAGGTGCGGCTGCTGTTCGCGGCGGCCGGGGGCACGGTGTTCCATGCCTGGATTGTCGCCTCCAACGTGGCAAGGCATGTGGAGGACGCCGAGAAGGGGGCGGAGCAGGCGCGTGACGAGGCAAAAACGCAGGCCGACCGGGCCTGCGAATGCGCGGACACGTCCTGCCGGTGCGCCGACGCGGCGGAAAAGGCCGGGGACACCGCCCTCAACGCCGCCCGGGACGCGCGGGAGTCCGCCGACCGGGCCGACGACGCGGCCGCGGACGCGGAGAACGCGGCCCGAAAAGCCCTTGCCGCGCGCTGTCGCCCGGGCATCGCCTCCGTGTCGGAGGATGTCGTACTCGACAAGCCCCTGCCGCACGGGTTCTACACCCTCAACCCGCATATCGTCCTGCCCGCCACCTGCTCCCTGCCTCTGTATCCCGTGGAGGATGAAGAAGGCATCCTGACCGGCGTGGAGGGCTTCTATCTGTTCGCTCCCCATGACCCCGACTGCGACCCCGGCAGGCCGGATGTCCCGGACACGCCGGACACGCCGGGAACTCCGGACAATCCCGGCGACTGCCCTGACTGGTAACATCAAAAAAAAAGGAGACACCATGCCCGAAGCCACCACCATCACCACCCCCCTGTATCAGGTCGTCGGCGGCAAGCTGTACAAAATCGAACTCGAAACCTCCGCCGCCCAGGTCACAACCGCCGACGGCTCCAGCGTGCAGGCCAGACTGGACGCCCTGGTAGCCGCCACCAGCGGCGGCACGGTGCGTGTGGTCGCCGACATTGCGGCCCGCGACGCCCTGCCCGACAAGAAAAGCGGCCTGGACGTCTGGGTCCGGGACGCCACGGCCGACCCCACGGTGGACAGCGGCGCGGCCCGCTACCTCTGCGACGGCGCGGACTGGATCAAGACCGCCGAGGCCGAATCCATGGATCTGGTGCTCGACTGGACGCTGTTGCGGAACAAGCCGACATCCGCCGTGGCCGACATCGACGACGCCGTGGGCAAACGCCATGAACATGGCAACCGGACCGAGGTGCTGGACAAGCTGACCGGAGACGACGACGGCAACCTGCTGTTCGACGGCAAGCGCATCGACGACGGCAAGGTCGATGTGGCCTTCACCGACAGCGCGGATGCCATCCCGGCCAACCTGCGCGACGGCGGGCTGCTGCTGGTCAACACCGCCGTCACGGGAGCGTAGGACATGCCCGACGCAACTGCCACCGCCCTGACCGTGGAGTTGTACCGGGTTCAGGGGGGCGTCGCCGCCCCCCTGCGGGTACGCTGCGCGGGTGAAACCCCGGACGCGACCGACATCGAAGCCCTCATCGCGGCGGCCATCGCCGCGCACAACAGCGACCCCGCCGCCCATCCCGACCTGCGCAAGGCCATCGAGGACGCGGCGGGCTCCGGCGGAACCCTGGTCACCACGCCGGTTCTGACCCTGGACGAACGCCTGCCCATCGGAGCCGTCGCCACCCTGGGCATGACGGCCTCGGCGGGCCTCAACGGCGCGCATGTGACCCGCTTCGAGGTGACTGTCGGCGACGCCGCCCCCGTGGACGTGAGCGCCGCGGACGACGCGGCGACGCATACCTTCACCCCGGCCGGAAACGCCGGGGACACGCTGACGGTCGGCGTCGTGGCCGTGGACAACTACGGGAACAGGAGTCCGGCGGCCACGGCGACGGCGATACTGTACGAACCCGGCATAATCGTCGTCGGTATCGACAGAAACGCGCCGAAACTGCATATCAGCCGGGATTCCGGGTTGACCTACGAAAGCGCGACGATGCCGTATACCCCCATCCACGTCGACGATGACGGCACGGTTCTCGGTGTGGACGATGCCGCCGCCTCCAAACCCAACGTCTATCGCGGCGGCGACTGGGGGGCCGCCTGGGACTCCTCTCCCGTGTTCACGCTGGCGTCCGCTTTCAAGGGATGCGTGAAAGCCGGAAACGGAACCCTGTTTCTCTGCGATTCCTCAATACTGTACGCCAGTGACGACAGGGGGCTGACCTGGAGAGAGTACAAGACGGGTTTCAAGACCATCAAGGGCATGCTTTCCGGTCCCAACGGCGCGCTGTGCCTGTACGGCGACGGTTTCTGGGCGGATGTGAGCATCGACGACGGCGCGACATGGAAGAGCGTCATCCTGTCGGGAGGCAGCACGGTAAACGCCATCCATCTGGGCGGCAAGCCGGGGCTGGACGGCGGCGACGTGCTTGTCGTCAGCGCCGCTTACGGGGCGATGCGTTATATCACGGGAACAGCCAAAAAAGAGACGTTGGCAGAGAATACGACGCTGGAGCGCACGACCCCGCAACATATCGTCGTCAGACCGGACGGAAGCGCCGTCGCCGGCGTGTACAATGCAGGTTCAAATAAGTGGTCCTACATGGAACTGGCAACCCCTGCCGCCACCTATTGGACCTCCACAACCGTCGCCGACTGGATAGAAAGGTACATCTATGCGAGCGGAATCATGTTTGATGCGAATGGACGGAAAAGTACGGACGACGGCGTGACGTTCACCAAACCCGTCTCGTCCGGGTATCTGAGCTTTTCGGCGATATACGCCTTCCCTGACCTTGCATAAGGAGCGCCCATGCCCGACACCCTCCCGATCTCTCTCCCCCTCGAACGTCCCGACACCACGCCCATCGTCCCCGGCCGGCCCGCGCCGGGGGCCTGGGAAACCCTGGTCCGGCTCTGGAATCGGCTCAGACATCTGCGGAACGACCTGGACGCCGCCCGCAACGACCTTGACGCCA
>CASQEL010000286.1 GCA_949427775.1 uncultured Desulfovibrionaceae bacterium | reverse complement strand
CGCTCCCCTGGCGAACCCCGACGCTGCGCCGTCCAGCTCCAAATGCAGGGCGTCCAACGCTCCCAGCAGGATGTTTTCCCGATACAGGCCCGCCATGCCGCAGGAGAGCCGGCCTTTGACGGTGTCGGGGGCGTGGACGCGCAGGGCGCTCCGGATGTCCTCCAGCAGCAGGCTCTGCCCGTCGTCCGCGCGCAGTTCCACAGAACCGTGCAGCACCGTAGGGCGGCATCCGCTCAAAGCCTTCGGAAGCGGGGGCGGAGCGGACAGAGAGGGCAGGGATGACCCGGCATCCGTCTGCCCGGATGAAGGGAGGCCCGGCAGAGAGGGCAGGCGCAGTCGCAGTTCCGGGCGCAGCAACGTTACTTCGCCGGGCTCGAAAGAACCGGTGAGCAGGGCGGGCAGGGAGGGGCGCATTGTGGCGTAGGCCACGCTGAATTCGCCCCGGGGGCCGGTCAGACGCATGTCCGCCAGCGCCAACGCCGGAACCGGCAGCATGACCACATCCACCATGCTCATGGAGCATTCCAGACCGGTACGTTCGCGCAGGGCGTCCGCAATCCGCTGGGCCAAAGCCTGGGGATTCTGGCGCAGCCAGAACCCCACGCCCAGCAGAAGCACGCCGAGCAACACGGCGAAGGCCAGCATGCCCCGGAGCACGAAGCGCAGATGTCGTGGAGAAAGCAGCATGCGGACGGCGAACGGTTGGGGTAGATGTGACACACGTCGCGAACAGGCGAGGGCGACCGGCCCTTGACGCCCCTGCATGGGGCATATACTGTATGCCCACATACTTCTACAATGTTTGTCCCTGTCTTGCAACACAGCCGAAGTTGAGGCGCATTTCATGCAACGTCTTTTCTGGATAGGAAGTCCCTTTTTCAGTGCGTCGCTTTCCGCGTGCGGATGGGAGGTTCGGACATACAATTTCGAGGATATTGCGGTTTTTTCCTGGCAGGATGTCGTCCGCATGGCAGGATGGGAACCCGACGTGGTAGTGGTGGCGGACAAGAGCCGCCCGCCCTTCGTGCTGGGGATGGAAACCTTTCCCTGCATCACCGTGTTCTACAGCGTCGATTCCCACATTCATAGCTGGCATCCCCTGTATGCGCAGGGGTTTGACGTTTGCCTGGTCAGCCTGCGCGACCACATGGATTTTTTCGGCGGCAAGGCGTTGCCCGCCGAGCGGATCTGGTGGTCGCCGCCGTTCGCCCGAGACGAGGACGCCCCCGTGGAAAACGGGGAACAGCCATGGGAGTGTCTTTTTGTGGGCACCGTGGATGACGCGCGCACTCCGAAACGTGCCCGTTTTTTAGCGGAATTGAGCCGGCATTTGCCCGGCCTTCAGGTGATGCGGGGGAATTATCGCACGCTGTTCGGCAAGGGGCGCGTGCTGCTCAATCACTGCGAGGCCGGGGATCTGAATTTTCGGGTGTTCGAGGCGTTGGGGTGCGGAGGCTGTCTGGTGACGCCGCTGGTGGGCCACGGCTTGACGGAGCTCTTTGTGGATGGAGAACATCTGGTGACGTACGCCCCCGGCGATGTGCGGGATGCCGCTACGAAAATCCGTTTTCTGCTGGGCGATCCCGAGTTGACCCGCTATATCGGCGACACCGGGCGGAAACTGGTCGATGCCGGACACCGTGCGCAGCACCGTGCGCAGACGTTCACGGACAAAATGTGCGATCTGTGGATTCAGGACGCCGGAGCCCTGGTGCAGCGGCGCCTGGCCCACGCTGCCGCGCTGCGGGAAAAGTGGCTGCGCATGCCCTATCTTTTATTGGCGGAAACTATGGAAATCCCCCTGCTGCGCAAGGCATACCTGGCGGCGGCGGGGGGCGGGTTCGGCGTGTAGGCTGAGAAACGGATACGGTCGCTTCAGCGACGGTAGTCGTCCTGCGGATCGAAACGCAGCTCAAGACCGTTGTCCTGGGGCGTTTCCCGGCGATCGTTGTTCAGGCTCAGGCTGAGCAGCGGTTCGTCGGAAATATCCTCTCGCGGCTGCTGCGCGGGCACGTCCGGCGTTTCTCCGCCGAGTTCCGCCAGTCGGGACTCCATCACCCGCAGCATGACCCGCATTTGGGCATGTTCGTCCCGCATGGATTCATAAAATTTTTCCTGGCTGCGCAGAATATAGTAAAACATGACGACCAGGCCGGAAAAACACAGAAACATAAAAATCATGATGGACATGAGGCGCCTCGACGGTTGTTCGGTATTCTGCTCCGCAGACGCTGAGCCGGAGCACTATACACCCCATCATCGTCCTCCTGCAAGGAAACATTATGGCATCTTCCGCACCGTTGCGGCCGCATCTTGTGGTGGCCGACGCCCGAGGCAACATTTATGATCATCCGGATCTGTTGATGATTTGCCGTCGCGGCACGCAGTGGGGCCTGCCGCGTCCTGACGAACTGATGCCCCTGCCCGCTGAAAGCGAGCTTTTTCTGTTGCCCGGTCGCAGGGCCGTGGGGCTGGACCCGCAAACCGGCGTCAGCGAGGTGCAGGAAGAGCCGGCCGTGGCCGCCTTTGCGGCCCCTGCCCATACCTTGACCGCCCATCCGGCCTATGTCAGCGACGCGGATGCGCCCGTGCTGCCGTTGTTCGCCTACGGCGCGGTAGGATTCGCCCGCGGTCGTTTTTACGTGTGCGCCAGAAAGGTGGACGAGGACGTCCGGCAGGTGTTCCGCAATGTGTCGCGCCGTCGTCTGGAGCAATGCGTGCGCGCCCTGGTGCGGCAGTATCCGGAAAACCGATTGATGCAACACATTATGAACAACTGCGTGTTGCGCTACGATTGCCCGGCGGCACGCAATCTGGCCCTGGGCCGCTATGAGGCGCCGCTGCCGACCTCGCACGTCTGCAACGCGCGTTGCGTGGGCTGTATTTCACAGCAGGAAGAAGATTCCCTAATCCGGACCACCCCGCAGTGCCGGTTGGAATTTACGCCGACGCCGCGGGAAGTGCTGGAGGTGATGCTCCATCACTCCCGTCAGGAAACGACGTGTCCGGTATATTCGTTCGGCCAGGGCTGCGAAGGCGAACCGCTGACGGAAGCTCCGGTGCTGATCGAGGCTGTGAAGGCCTTTCGGGCTGCCGGAGGCCGGGGCACGGTGAACCTGAACAGCAACGCTTCCCGGCCGGAAGCCGTGGCCGCGCTGGCCGAGGCCGGGCTGACGTCCCTGCGCGTCAGCATGAACAGCGCGCGCGAGGAGGTTTATGCCCGCTACTACCGGCCGCGCGGGTACACATTGGCGGACGTGCGCCGCTCCATGGTCGAAGCCCGCAGCCGGGGCGTTTTCGT
>CASQEL010000285.1 GCA_949427775.1 uncultured Desulfovibrionaceae bacterium | reverse complement strand
GAGGGGTTTGGGGGCGAGCAGCCCCCAAGAGCGCATTTCAACCTGAAAATGCTCGAGCCCATGCCGTCTTCAACCTTCGGAAAAACAGCAATGCTTGTGCAACTTCGGGCGCGGGCGATCCGTTTTTGGATTCTCGGTTCCGTGTTCTCTTGTATTTTGTATACCCAAGGGCGTGGCGTCAAGCTTTCCTTTTGAACATCCAGACGGCCACGCTCACGGCCACCAGGGCGATGGCGGCGATTTTCAGACTGCTTGCGGCGGCCGAGGCCACCGTGATGTCCTTGAGAAACACGCCCTGGGTGATGACGATGAAGTGCCGCAACGGATTGATCTGGCTGGCGTGCCGCAGCACGGCGGGCATGTTGGCGATGGGCGTGACGGCTCCGGAAATGAGAATGCAGGGCACCCCTACGGTGAAGGCCCCCAGAAACGCCTGCTGTTGCGTGGCGGAAAGCGAGGAAACCATCAGCCCGATGCCCCCCGCGGCCAGGGAAAACATCAGCATGGCCATGTACAGCAGGGCCAGGGAGCCCACCACGGGCACGCCGAAGCCGAAGTGGGCGATGAGCAGAAACAGGGTGCCGTGGATCAGCCCCACGATGCAGCCGGGCATCAGCTTGGCCAGGGCGATTTCCGTGGGCGTGGCCGGGGAAACCAGCAACTGATCGAAGGTGCCGACCTCGCGTTCGCGGGCCACGGAAAGCCCGGTAACCACCAGCCCCAGCATGAAACTGAGCATGCCGATGAGGTTGGGCAGGAAAAACCACTGAAATTCCAGGTTGGGGTTGAACCAGTAGCGGACTTCCAGCTCGTTGCGGGGGAGCTGGCCCTGTTGCGCCATGCGTTGGGCGCGGGGCGTCTGTTCGGCTACCGTCTGCACGATGCGCTCCAGATAGTTGTTGGCGATCTGCGCCGCGTTGGAGCGCCGCCCGTCCAGCAGCACCTGCATGCGGGCCACGTCGCCCCGCTCGACGGCGCGGGAAAACTCCCGGTCGAACACCAGCACGAACAGGGCCTGCTGCCCGTCCAGCGTGGGCCGCAGTTCCTGTTCCCCCTTCAGACATACCACGCGGCGGAAAGTGGGGGAGCCCTCCAGGCGGTGGATGATTTCCCGGCTCCACAGGCCCGCATCGTGGTTGAGTACGGCCACGTCCACGTTGCGCACCTCCATGGTGGCCGCCCAGGCGAAGATCACGATCTGCATCAGCGGCGGACCGATGAGCATGAAGCGGGACGTCTTGTTGTCCAGCAGCACCAGCAGTTCCTTGCGGACGATGGTCAGGATGCGGCGGAGATTGAGCATGCTACACGTCCAGGCGTTTGACGAGGTTATGGTACACCAGGCCCAGGAGCAGGGCGGCCAGCAGGCCCATGAACAACAGGCAGGGCAGAAAGACGCTCCACACGTCCCCGGCCAGAAAGATGGTCTGGAGGCAGGTGTTGAAATAGCGGGCCGGGATCAGTCGGGTGAACATCTGGAGCGCCGGGGGCATGCTGTTGATGTCGAACACGAAGCCGGAGAGCAGCAGGGCGGGCAGAAACCCGGAGAACAGCCCGGCCTCGGCGGCCGGCAACTGGGTGCGCAGCTTCACGGAAATGAGCAGCCCCTGTCCCAGGGCACAGCACATGAACACCGAGGACAACAGCAGCAGGGCGGGCACGGAGCCGCGAAAGGGCACCTTGAACAGGGTCACGGCGGCCACGGTGCAGAGCAGCATGCTGAACATGCCCATGCAGAAATAGGGGATGAGTTTGCCCAGCAGCAGTTGCAGGCGGTCGGCGGGCGTGGCGAACATGGCTTCCATGGTGCCGCGCTCCCACTCGCGGGCAAAGACCAGGGAGGTCAGCAGGGTGCCGATGAGGGTCATGATCACGGTGATGGAGCCGGGCACCAGAAATTGCTCGCTCCGGGCCGTGGGATTGTACCAGTAGCGGTTTTCCAGAGCCACGGGCGCGGCTTCCATCCGTGCGCCGGGCAGGGAGGTCCGCTGCCGGTTGGCAATCACCCCCTGGACGTAGCCCTGAATGAAGTTGGCGGTGTTGGGTTCCGCGCCGTCCGCCAGCAGTTGCAGGGGACCGGGGCGGCCCGCGTCCAGTCGGGCGTCGTAGTCTCGGCGGATGACCAGAATACCCTGCACCGCGGAATCGCGCATCATGCGCTCGGCCTGGGGCATGTCGGCGGCCGGATGCACGTTGAAGGACGGCGAATGGGCGAAGTCGGCGGACAGTTGCAGGGCGTGGCGCGATCCGTCCTCATCAATGATCGCCAGTTGCAGCACGCCCGCGTCCAGGGTGATGCCGTAGCCGAAGAGCAGCAGAAAGGTCACCGGCAGCACCCCGGCCACCAGGTATGACGACGGATCGTGGGCGATCTGCCGGAACTCCTTGCCGATGAGCGAGCCGAGCTGCCGCAGCCAGAGCAGACGGGCGGGGGAAAACGTGGGGCGCATGGCGTGTCTCTCTGTTTTTCGACGGATGAGGGGCGCGGACATTGCCGACGGCACGGGGCTGCGGGCGATGCGGGCGCGTCAGCGTTTTTCGCGCGCCGGGCGCGGTTCGCGGCCCGTCCGGCCGCCGCGCCGTCCGCGCCTGTTCGGGGCCGGTTTGTCCTTCGTCACTGCGGGTGCTCCCTGTCATGGTGTTCAATGTAGGCTATGAAGGCGTCCTCCAGCGTCGGATCATTCAGGGTCGGGTCCGGACACCGCGCCTTCAGCTCGTCGGGCGTGCCGGTGCTGATGATCGCGCCCCGGTAGACCAGGGCGATACGGTCGCAGTACTCGGCCTCCTCCATAAAGTGGGTGGTCACCAGAACCGCCGTGCCGGACGCGGTCATGGCCGTGATGTGCTTCCAGAAGTCGCGCCGGGTGCGGGCGTCCACGCCTGACGTGGGCTCGTCCAGAAACAACACCGGCGGATTGTGCAGCGTGGCGCAGAGCAGGGCCAGGCGCTGCTTCTGTCCCAGCGGCAGATCGGCGGTTTTGCTTTTGAGAAATGGTCCCAGTTCCAGGGCGTCCGTCAGCAGGGGCACGCGCTCCTGCCGCTGCCTGCGCGTCAATCCGTACAGGTCCGCGAAAATAGAGATGTTGGAGCGCACCGGAATATCCGGGTACAGGGAAAATTTCTGGGCCATGTAGCCCAGTCGGGATCGGGCCGCGCTGCCCGCCGTGAGCAGATCCACTCCGTCCACGAAACACCGGCCCGCCGTGGGCCGCGAGAGGCCGCAGAGCATGCGGAAGGTGGTGGATTTGCCCGCGCCGTTGGGCCCCAGCAGCCCGAAGATCTGGCCGGGGAGCACGTCGAAGCTGATGTCGTCGGCCGCCGTGAAG
>CASQEL010000284.1 GCA_949427775.1 uncultured Desulfovibrionaceae bacterium | reverse complement strand
GGTCACGGCCCGCAATCGGGACGCCTTCAGCCGGGTGCGGCTGCCGTTCCGCCACGGGGCGGTGCTTAATTACGGAGGGACCATCCTGACGCCGGAGGGAGGGCCCGATTCGGCCTGGGATGCCCGGATGCGCCCGCTGCTGGAGGACGCCCGTCCCTTTCTGGAGGCCGCGCTGGCCAGGATGCGGGAGATCATGGCCCGCGAAGGCCTGGACTGCGCCGCCCGTCTGGTATGCGACGAGGACAGCGGCCTGCCGTTTTACGCCCTGGCCAAGCAGCCGCAGGGGCGGGTCGGCGAGCTGCGGGCGCTGGGGGACGCGCTGGAACAGGAGTTTCTGCCCGGCCGGGCCGGGCGTCTGCACCGCAACGACAACAATCTGGCCGTCATTCCGGACGCGCTGAACAAGGCGCATGCCGTGCGTCGTTTCATCGACACGCGGATACGGCCGCTGGGAGAAGCGTATATGACTCTGGGGATGGGAGACAGTCTTGAGGATTTGGCCTTTATGCAGGTCTGCGATTACAGTCTGGTGCCGCAGCGGACGCAGATAGCCGCCCTGCGTCTGCGCGGGTGAGCCATGGCCGTGCGGGGTTTTCACGGCAGCTACGCGCCGGAGGACGTGACCTTTCTGCTCAAGCCCATCGTCATGGAACCCACGGACGTGCTGGTCAAGGAGCGGAAAATTCAGTCCGGCGAATGCCATTACAGCGAGATGCTCAGCGCGGAGCACGCGCCCTCGCCGCGCTACCTGGAGGTGTTCCGCGAGGCTTTCGACCGCAACCGGCGGCGCTTCGCCCGCGACGTCTGCCGTCTGGCCCGGATCATCGACGCCCGTCGGCCGCGCGGCCCCCTGACCCTGGTGTCCCTGGCCCGCGCCGGAACGCCGGTGGGCGTGCTGCTCCGGCGTACTCTGACCCGGCATATGGGCCGGGAGGCGCGGCATTTTTCCGTGTCCATCATCCGGGATCGGGGCATCGACGTTAATGCGCTGCGCTATATTCTGGAGGAGGCGGATGCCGCGCCGGAGAGCCTGATCTTCGTGGACGGCTGGACGGGCAAGGGTGTCATCGGCCGGGAACTGCGGCGGGCGGTTCCGGCGTTCAACGCCCGGCACGGCACGGCCGTCTCTCCGGCCCTGCATGTCGTGGCGGATCTGTGCGGCGCGGCTGACGCGGCCGCCACCGACGAGGACTACCTGCTGCCCTCCGGCGTGCTCAACGCCACGATTTCCGGATTGATCAGCCGTTCGGTGCTCAATGCCCGCTACATCGGCCCGGAGGATTTTCACGGCTGCGTGTACTATGAAGCCCTGCGCGATGACGACCTGTCCCGCTGGTTTGTGGACGAGCTGACCCCGGACATGGCCATCGCGCAGCGCGAGCTGGAGACGGCCGGGCCGGTGCGGGCGTTGTCCGAAGCGGCGCGCGCGGCGGCCCGGGCCACGAGCGCGGTCTTTGTGCGGGAGGCCATGCGCCGTTACGGCGTGCGGGAGGTCAATTACGTCAAGCCGGGCATCGGAGAGGCCACCCGTGTGCTGTTGCGCCGCACGCCGGATCTGGTGCTGCTGCGGGACGCGTCCGCGCCGGACGTGCGCCATCTGGACGTGCTGGCCGGAGAAAAACAGGTGCCCGTGATTGAAGAGCCCGACCTGCCCTATGCGGCGGCCGCCCTGATTCGGGATGTGATCGGCGACGGCGGACGCGCTGCGAACATTGCGAGCAAGGAGCGGAAATAATGGATGTTTTAGGACTGGGAGCGCCGCTGTATGTTCCGGCCAATCGCCGGGATCTGGCGGAGATAGGCAACGGCGAAAAAATTCCCGGCGCGCGTACCGTCATTTTCTGCACCGAGGATTCCCTGCTGCCGGAGGAAGTGGCCCCGGCCCTGAGCGGTCTGGACGCCGCCCTGCGGCGCTGCGGCGGCACGCCCGGCGCGGACGGCGTGCCCTACCGCTTTGTCCGTCCCCGGAATCCGGAAGTGCTGCGCGCCCTGCTGCAAATGCCGGGCATCGACGCGGCGCAGGGCTTTGTGCTGCCCAAATTCGACGCCGGGTCGCTGGACGCCTGGACCGCCGCGCTGGAGGCGGCGCCCGGCTTCCGGCTGATGCCGACGCTGGAAACCGCGGACGTCTTCGATGTCGAGCGCATGCGGCGGCTGCGCGACAGCCTGTGCGCGTCGCCCCTGCGGGAACGCGTGCTGGCCCTGCGTATCGGCGGGCTGGATCTGCTGAACCTGCTGGGGCTGCGGCGTTCGGCCCGCAGAACCATCCACGACACGCCGGTGGGACACTGCATCCGGCAGTTGATCGCCGTGTTCGCTCCGGCGGGCTTCGCGCTCACCGCGCCCGCCTTCGAGTGCTTTCAGGCGTCCGGCGTGCTGGCGCGGGAGCTGGAGCTGGACGTGCTCAACGGGCTGTTCGGCAAAACCGCCGTGCATCCCTGTCAGTTGGCGCAGATCTACGCGGCCTATCGTGTGTCCCCGGAAGATCTGGACATGGCCCGCGCTTTGCTGGACCCGGATCGGCCCGCGGTCTTCCGTCTGGCGGATCGGATGTGCGAAAAGGCCACGCACGCGGCCTGGGCGCGGCGCGTGCTGCTGCGCGCGCAGGTCTACGGCGTGCGCGCCGCAAGCGTCGCTGTCCGCGGACCACGGCGCGGCACGGCGCGGGTGATCCCCTTCCCCAGGGCGGTCGCCCGCGGCGGCGAGACTGGAACCCGCGCCACTATCGACTACAAGGAGTAAGAATCTGTTCCCACGTCCGCTCTTGTGTTTCCCCGGCGGTGTCTTTATCCGCCCTCGCGGGAACCTTGCCCGCTCCGGAGCGGCGCCGGATGCTTGCGGAACACGTTTCGCACACGCGCCGCCGTCGCTTCAGCGGCTGCCGCTCCTGCGGGACCGGAGGAACGGCGGAACGGACGCGCGGCGGCCGCCCGCTCCCGCAGTCGGCAGAGCATTCTCAACGTGAAAATACCATGTTGGCCTCGAACCCATACATTGGCATAATGCCAAGAAAATCATGGCGTAGGAGGCCAACATGAAAAAGGTAGCACGAAACAGTATTAGCCGCAAAGATACATTTTCAGGCTCCATTTGGGTTGGAGTTGATGTACACAAGAAAAGTTATTCCGTAACTATGCTTGATGAAGAAGGCAGAAACAAGACTTTTTCCATGTGTGCCGACCCGCTGGAGTTGATTAAAAAGCTTGTTGTGGTGGGAGGCGTGGTAAAGCGGGTAGTATATGAAGCCGGACCTTGTGGCTTTGGCCTCTATCGCGCTCTTGTCGAACATGGCATTCCGGCAACCGTGGTTGCACCAACCCGCATGCCACGCCCCATAACCCGAACAGGCAAGACAGATAGTCTTGATAGTCGCAAACTTGCGGAATATGCCGC
>CASQEL010000283.1 GCA_949427775.1 uncultured Desulfovibrionaceae bacterium | reverse complement strand
CGTATTGGCGGATCTTGTGCATGACATGTCCGAGGAAGAGCGCGTCATCCTGGCCCGTTCCCAACTGGTGCTGGTGCGGGAAAGGGAAGTCAGCCAACTGTTCGTCAACGGCCTTGTGGGATCCGATTTCGCCCGCGCCCTGGGCTTGTATCTGGATCGGCATGAAGAGTATCTGCGCGCCACCATGCGCCTGTGTTCCACCAGATTCTGACGATATGAGCGCCGCACGGCATCTGCGCGAAGGCTTCACCACAGGCACGGCGGCCACGGCGGCGGCCATGGCCGCGCTGGAACTGCTGTTGACCGGGCACGCGCCGGAGGCGGTTTCCGTGCCGTTGCCGCCTTTTGACGGCGCCGCGCCTCGCGGACATCTCACCGTCGCGGTGCTGGAAACCCGCGCCGTCCGGGACGAAGCGCGCGCCGTGGTGCAAAAGGACGGCGGCGACGACCCCGACGCCACCTGCCACGCGCATATCGAAGCCGTCGTATCGCTGACTTCCGCCCCCCAGGTCGTCATTGAAGGCGGCGCGGGCGTGGGCCGGGTGACTCTGCCCGGCCTGCCCGTACCCGTGGGCGAGGCCGCCATCAATCCGGCGCCCCGGCAGCAGATCACGGCAGGCGTGCGGAATATTGCGGCGAAGCACGGCTACACCGGCGGCGTGCGGGTGCTTATTCAGGTCCGCGACGGCGAAATGCTGGCCAGACACACCTTCAATCCCCGTTTGGGCATCGTGGGGGGCATTTCCATTCTGGGCACGCAGGGCACGGTCAAACCCTTCAGCCACGCCGCCTGGAAAGCGACCATCATTCAGGGGCTGGAGGTGGCCGCGGCCACCGGGTGCGACACGATCTGTCTGTCCACGGGGCGACGTTCCGAGCGCCTGCTGATCGGGCGCTACCCGTCTCTGCCCGCGCAGGCGTTTGTGCAGGCCGCCGACTTTGCGCGGTTTTCTCTGCGGGAAGCCGCCCGGCGTCCTTTCACGACGCTGGTGTGGGGATGTTTTTTCGGCAAACTGATCAAACTGGCCCAGGGACACGCCTGCACGCACGCGCGCGATGCGCGCCTGGACATGGTCGATCTGTCCCGTCAGGCCGCCGGGGCCGGAGCCGCCTGCGCCGAGGCTGTCGGTCGCTGCATCACGGCCGGGCACGCCCTGGAACTGCTTCTGGCCGATCCCCGGGGAACGGCCGTTCTGCGCGACATGGCGCGCCGCGCCGCGGACACGGCGGCCGGGTTTGCCGGAAAGCCCGTGCGCATCCATTTTTTTCATCTGAACGGCACGGAGTTGCTGCACCTATGACCACAGCCGCATCTGTTCCCATCACCGTGGTGGGGCTGGGCCTTCTCCCCGCCGTCGGCGGCGATCCGACGCCCTCTCTGCCGGAACCGTACCGGCGCGCCATCAGCGAAGCCCGGCTTCTGGCGGGCGGGCGGCGGCTTCTGGCGCGCTTTCCCGACGCCCCCGGCCGACGCCTGCCCCTGACGGTTCCGCTGGAACCCGCCCTGGCGGCGCTGGAAGCAGCCTGCCGCCGTGGCGACGCCGCCACCGTGCTGGCGGACGGCGACCCTCTGTTTTTCGGCATCGGCGCAACCCTGATCCGCCGTCTGGGACGCGACGCCGTGCGCATCCTGCCCGGCGTCAGCAGCCTCCAGGAAGCCTGCGCGCGTCTGGGATTGCCCTGGCACGACGTCATCTGCCTTTCCCTGCACGGCCGGGAGGATCTGCAACCCCTCAACAACGCTGTCGGCACAGGCCGCCCCATCTGTCTGCTGACCGATGCCGCGCATACGCCTGACGTTCTGGCGCGGCACCTGTTGGAACGGGGCGTGGACTGGGTGCGGATGGATATTTTGGAAAACATGGGCGACGTGGCGGAACGCCGCCGCGAGATGTCCCCGGCCGACGCCGTGGACGCGGACTTCGGCCCTGCCTGCACGATCATCCTGCGCCCTGTCGCTCCGCCCCGCCGCCCTCTGCTGGGTCTGGACGAAAACCTGCTGGCCGTGGACCGACGTCTGATCACCAAAGGCCCCGTCCGGGCCGCCGCCCTGGCGCTGCTGCGTCTGCTGCCGGATCATACGGTCTGGGATATCGGGGCGGGTTCCGGAGCCGTGGCCCTGGAAGCGGCTGCCCTGGCCCACCGGGGGTGTGTGGTGGCTGTGGAACGTTCCGCCGCCAGAATAGCGGATATTCGGGAAAACCGTCGCCGTTGCGGGGCCGCGCATCTGGAACTCCGCCACGGCGAGGCCCCCGGTTGTCTTGATGCTCTTCCCGCTCCGGATCGCGTCTTTGTGGGCGGCGGGTTGAGCGGCGACGCGGGCGACGCGATTCTGGCCGCCGTCAGCCGACGCCTGACGTCCGGAGGGCGTGTGGTGGTCAGTTGCGTGCTGCTGGGCACACTGCACAGGGCCTTGCGGTTTTTTGCAGCGGCGGGCTGGCCCGCGGAAGCAACCTGCGTGCAGGCGGCCGGTTCCGCGCCCCTGGCCGGAGACATCCGCCTGTCCGCCCTGAATCCCGTATTTCTGATAAGCGCACAGAAACCTGTGGAGGGATGATCGCATGACACCGCAGCTTGCGCCCGGCCAACCGGGCAGCGTCTGGTTTGTCGGCGCGGGCCCCGGCGATCCGGATCTGTTGACCATCAAGGGACGAACCTGCATCGAAACGGCGGATCTGGTGCTTTATGCGGGCTCTCTGGTGCCCCCGGCCACCGTGGCCTGCGCCCGTCCCGGCGCGCGGGTGGTGGACTCCGCGCCGTTGACCCTGGAGGAATGCCATGCGCTCATGCGCGAAGCCACGGCGGCGGGACGCAGCGTAGCCCGCGTGCATACCGGCGATCCCTCGCTCTACGGGGCCATTCGCGAGCAGATCCGCCTGCTGGAGCGGGACGGCATCCCCTACGGCGTGGTGCCCGGCGTCACCGCGGCCTGTGCCGCCGCGGCGGCGGCAGGCGTGTCTTTCACCGTGCCTGAGGTGACGCAATCGCTCATCCTGACCCGCCTGGCCGGACGCACGCCCGTGCCCGATCGGGAACGGCTGCGGGCGCTGGCCGCTCACGGCTGCTCCCTGGCCGTCTATCTTTCGGTGGCGGAACCGGAAACGCTCCAACAGGAATTGGCGGCGGCGTTGCCTGCCGCCACCCCCGTGCTCTGCGCGCACCGGGTAGGTTGGCCCGATCAGCGTCTGATCCGAACCACTGTGGATCATCTGGCCGACTGCGTTCGGCGGCACGGGCTGACGCGCCAGACGGTATTTCTGGTGTTGCCGGGACAGAACGCCGCGCCCACGGCATCAAAACTGTACGACCCGACCTTCAGCCACGGTCGACGGGAAGGAAGGTCATGAAAAAAGGAACCCCCCGGCATAGCCGGGGGTTCTTCATATGCGCCTGTAAGGCTTT
>CASQEL010000282.1 GCA_949427775.1 uncultured Desulfovibrionaceae bacterium | reverse complement strand
GAGGTACTCTTCGGAATATTTGCAGGCCCGCTCGTAGGCCAGTTGCGCCTTGTCCTTCTCGCCGGAGATGCGCAAGGCGTCGCCCATGACCACGTAGCCCGAGGCGCTGTCGGGTTTGACCTCCAGCACCTTGCGGGTGATCTTCATGGCCTCTCCGCCCACGTTGCTCACGATGAAGGTGCGGGCCTTGTCCAGCAACTGGCGCACGATGCCCGGCTCCCGCAGGGTCACGGCCATCTTTTCGATCAGCTCGTTGCTGCTGATGGGCTTGAGCACGAAGTTGTCGGCCCCGGCCTCGTGCAGCAGCATGATCCGCTCCTTCTGGGCCGTGGTGGTCATGACCATGATCCGCAGCTCGGGATAGGTATCCTTGAACTGGCGGATCATGAACGAGGTGTCGCCCGTGGCGCTCATGACCCGCTCGATGAACAATACGGGCATCTTGTGATCGACCATGGAATCGGCAATGGACTTGAGCGTGCGGGAGGCGTCGGGAATGATCACCAGGGAGGCGGCCTTGGTGACGGCCAGATCCTTGAGGGTGCTGCGCAGCAGCGCCACGAAGGTCGGGTCGTCGGACAGGCACAGGGCCTGGCCGTCGCGCTTCATGAAATACTCCCGTACAATCGCCTTTTGCTTGTTCAGTCGCTGCTTGGCCTGAAAATCCGCAAACGCCATGATGCCTTCTCTCCGGGGGCTTGAGGGGTTCGTTCGTTTTGCGCGCGCCGCCGTATCTGGAGGGCGAATGCCCCGCCCTGCCCCCACGTCGGGGGCGGGATTCGACTTGTCGTATATTTACCTGTACGTATTGATTTTTTTCTTTTTTGTCCGACCTGTCGCCCCCTTTGGGGCGCGGGAAGGGGCGATCCGAATGTCTGAAGGAGATGCGAACCCGCGTGCCGTGTTCCAAAAATACAAGGCAAGCTCAAAGCCGTCAAGCGGACAACAGCGGTCTGCGGCCGAGGTCGAGGCTATGAGCTCTTCGGTGCGGTGTATATTCCGGGTGAAAGGCTGCGGAACGCCGCCCCCCTCCGGCCGATCATGGGCGAACGAAGGGAGACGGCGTATTCGCCGCATGAACACATCCCGGGCGCGCCCCGGGCGTGCCGCGCGCCGGGGAACGACAATGCTCCCCGGCGCGTTTTTTCACGATGTTATTGTCGTTATACGGAACGGTTCTGTGACGCTGCTCATCGACAGACGCACTGTCGATGAATTATGGGTAAAAAAAGAAAATAAAAATACAACATACTGAATTTAAATATATTTTTTGCAGAAAAATATAATAAGAATTTTTATTACAAAACTTATATTGCCAACAAACGCACTCTGATGTATTGATTTTAAAAGATTCATCGACAGTGCGTCTGTCGAGGAAGAGCGCGCAGGCGTCCGAAGACGCCCTGTCGGATCAGGGTACATCCTGTGTTGATTGAAAAAAGTCTCTAATCTCATTCGATCAACGCTCTCAAAAAAACGAGAGTTTCGCCTTTCCGATGATATTTGAATCTTGAAAAGGATACCTGGAATTTTAAATTGTCTTGTTTTAATAGGTTGTTCATCCTTTCTTGTGCGTTATGCAAGACTGGTTATTTTTATCACAATGTATAACTCTTTTCTCATGGACTATAGTGTATCATGAAATTTTTAGATATAATGAAGGAAAATCTCCCCAAAGAAATTTCTCAGGATGTGCTGCGGCAGTTTGCGCCTGACGAACTGTGGCGCACGTCGCCTGAAAAGGCGGCCATACATGCGTTGCGCCGTTGCGGAAAATTCGATGTCATTGACTACCTTAAACGCTACCCGGAAGTAAACGCCTGCGGCAAGGACCCCATTGCTTATTTCATTGAGCGTGGCATGGCGCAGCAGCACTTTTTTATCTGCCTGCCCGAAGTCCATATGGCCTCATTGCGTGTACAGGAGGCGCTTCAGTATTTCCGACAGGGGCAGTACGAAAAGGCGCTCGTCCTGTATAAAGAACTTGCCGCGGAAATGGGACGGAGCTGCTTTGAAGCAAACATCGCCATCTGCAACAAGCGTTTGGGGAAAATAGAAAATCTGAAACGGACAAAAGATATAAGCGTTATCATTCCTGCATATAATGCTGAAAAATATATCGGACGAGCACTGCAAAGCATATTGAGTCAATCCCTGACAAATAAAGAAATTATTATTTTCGATGACTGTTCAACAGATGACACGGTACATGTCATCAAGAAAATTCAGGCGGAGCATCCGAATATCCTTTTGCTGGAAAGCGACAGAAACGTCGGGCAGGGCAAGGGAAGAAACGTAGCCTTGCGGCATGCTCGCGGCAGATTTGTCACGTTTCTGGATGCCGACGACTACTATCTGGACAGCGGTTATCTGGAATTTTTGTTGACCACAGCGCTTGCCAAACATGCCGACGTGGTGGTGACGCCCTATACGCGCGAACAGGCGGGCGCATTCCGCTGCGATTCGCTCGAGCCGGGCCTGATGCGGGGAGCAAAAGCCGCCCGGCAATGCCTGTCGCGCCGGTTCGGCACGCATGGACCGTGCGGAAAGCTGTTCCGCTGGGACATCGCGGTAGAAAGCGCCTTTGTGGAGTTTGGCTACAGCCAGGACGTGCTCTTTGTCTTCAGGGCCATGCTCAAGGCGGGGCGGGTATGCGTCAGCAAACGGCGCGGCTATGTCTATGTGCAGGACAGCGTATCCAGCTGGCGGCCGAGTTCTCTGACGGATATGCACTTTTTTTCCTCGCTCAGGCTTGTTGCGGAAGTCTGGGCGGAATGTCTGACGCGAGCCGAAACCGGCCCCGGAATATCCCCCTGGGACTTTGTGCGCTCCTGGCGCAAGGATCACCGGCCCCGGCTGGCCTCCTATCTGCAGGAACACGGCAATGAGCCCTGGACGCGCGCCATTACCGCCGCCTTTGATGATGTACGGGCGTTTCTGCTCCAGATGCTTGACATGGACAGCCCAGCGCCCGAATTCTATGCGGGCGTGACGGATGTCCCCCCTCCTGCCGGAACGAAAGTCAGTCGGGAGGCGCTGGAGTATGCTCGCAACAGAGCGGCCGTCATGCTCAGGGGACTTGACAGGCAGAGCCGACGGCTGCCGCGGCAGGGAAACAGAGCCCTGATCGTCATCTATGTCGCGCATCTTTCCTCCGGCGGACTGGAACGTGTCGCCGCGCAGCTTGGTACGGCACTTTCCACGCATTACGACATCCTTTATCTGCTGGACAATCCGCAGTCTGTGGACTTCAGCCATCCCGGCGAAATACTCAAGGCGGAGCTTTTTGATGCCTCTGTGCGCGCGGCGCTGGAAAATGCAGCCTTTATCTTTGACTTCAAGTACAAGAAACGGGGAAGGGAATATCCTCTTTGTCTGTACGCGCTGGACAGATTTGCCCACAAGTATATTGCCACCGTTCAT
>CASQEL010000281.1 GCA_949427775.1 uncultured Desulfovibrionaceae bacterium | reverse complement strand
GCTCAAGGCTTCCCGGATGATCGATGGTTCCCGGAGCAAGATCGTGGTTTTCGGCAACAGCCGGGAAAAGTACGGCACCGAGTTGATGGGCGGCGGCATCTGGGTTTCCGTCAACCGCCCCAGGCAGGCCCTGGACTACTTTTCCTACACCTTGTCCCGCTGGAACGAGGTCAAGGCCCGTCAGGCCCGGCAGCGGGGCCGCGCTGTGCCGTTCGTGTACGAATACGACGCCACGGCGTCTCCCACCGAGCAACCCATTCTGTATTCTTTCCTGGAAAAAGTGCGTCCGCCCGTTCCGGCCGGAGATCTTCCCGACGTCGTAAAATACAGCTATGACGCGGGCAACGTGAATCTGTACCAGGCCGTGGACGCCGCCCGTTATTACGGCGTGAAGAAACTGCCCGCCGTCGTGGTCAATGAGCAGCCTTTGAGCAGTGTGACGGCGCAGGCTATTGTGAGCGCGTTGAAATAGCGCGCCCCGGCGAATCTGTGGACTGTTACGGCGGACGCGAAGGCCCCTTCCACGGACGCTCTGTGAGAGGCGTGGTCGCCGGCCGAGTTTGAGGTTTACGCTCACCCATGACCGGAAACGCAAAAAAGCGGATCGACATGATCCGCTTTTTTGCGCGCGGATGCCGCGCCGGGTCACGCGCCGACGCTCTCGCCCGCCGCTTTGCCGCTGGCCCAGGCCCAGTGCAGATTGTACCCCCCCAGATACCCGGCCACGTCCAGCACTTCGCCTGTCAGGTACAGTCGGGGACAGCGCCGACTTTCCATGGTGCGGGCATCCACCTCGCGCGTGGCCACGCCGCCCGCGGCGGCCTCCGCTCGGCGCAGGCCGCATGTGCCTGTGGGTGTGACGGTGTGCGCGTGCACGGTTGCGTGCAGCAGCGTGCGCGCGGCCCGGGACAGCTCCGCGACTTTGCGGGCGGCCAGCTCCGGCGGGAGCAGCTTGTCGGCCAGGCGTCGGGCCATATGGCGGGAGAGCAGGGAACGTACCAGAAGTTTGCCGCATTCCGGCGCGTCCAGCAGTTCGGAAAAGCGGCGCTCCGGCAGAAAATCGATCTCCAGCGCCGTGCCGGGTTCCCAACGGCAGGAGGCCAGCAGGGCGGCCGGACCGCTGATGCCCTGGTGGGTGAACAGCAGATGATCGGCAAACACATGATCGCGCACCCGGATGCGCACCGCCAGGCTGATGCCCTCCAGACCGTGCAAGGCCCATTCCCGCGGCATATTCAGGGGCACGAGCACCGGGCGCACCGGCGCCACACTATGCCCCAGCGACCGGGCCAGCCGCAGACCGCCGTCCGTGGCTCCGGCCTGAGGCCAGGCCGGACTGCCCGCGGCGATGACCAGATGCCGGGCGGTCAGGGGGCCGAGGTCGGTATCCGCAGTGAACAACGCGTCCGTCGCCCGTACCGCCGTGACGGCCCTTTTCGCCAGCATGACGCATCCGGCGCGGGCGCAGTCTTTGACCAGGGCTTCGATGAGACGGCGGGCGGAAACACGACAAAAAATCCGGCCGTGTTCACGCTCTTCCCAGGGAATGCCGTGCCGGTCCGCGTAGTTCAGCATATCCTGCGGCGTGCAGCGCTCCAGCGCGGGGGCGCAGAAGGCGGTATCAGCGCCCACATACTGTTCCGGCGTGATATGGAGGTTGGTGAAGTTGGCTTTGCCGCCGCCGCTGACGGCGATTTTGCCTCCCGGCCGCGCCGCCGCGTCTGCCAGCGTGACGGAGAGCCCCCGTCGCCCGGCGACCATGGCGCACATGAGTCCCGAGGCTCCGGCGCCGATCACCAGCAGATCCCGCGCGGGGATTGACACAGTGGAAGGGGAAACATAGGACATAAAGGTAATATCGCTGCTTTTACAGTGCACGTCAGGCGGCGCAACGCCGCGCCGTTCCTTTTACGCCAGGAGATGGAGAATGCCAATCCTCGATCCCGACTATACGCCGCCGCTGTGGCTGCGCAACGGACATGCGCAGACGCTGTGGCCCGTGCTGTTCCGGCCCTCTCCCAAGGTCGTTTTTCGCAGAAAGCGCCTGGACACTCCGGACGGGGACTTTCTGGACCTGGATGTCCTCCCGGCATCGGAAAATACGGCGCGGCGCGGCGTCGCCGTCCTCTCCCATGGCCTGGAGGGAAATTCCCGGCGGAAATACATGCTGGGCATGGCCGCCGCATTGGCCGAGGACGGTTGGGATGTGGTGGCGCGCAATCTGCGGGGGTGTTCCGGGGAGCCGAACCGGGTTCGCCGAATGTACCACATGGGAGAAACGGAAGATCTGCATGCCGTGATCCTGTGGTGCCTGGAACGCGGCTACGGGCGCATCGTCCTGGTGGGATTCAGCCTGGGAGGCAACCAGCTGCTCAAATATCTGGGAGAAGCGCCCGAACGGGTGCCTCCGCAGGTTTGCGGCGCGGCGGCGTTTTCTGTTCCCTGCGATCTGGTGGGGGCGGCGCGGGTGATGGATCGTCCGGCCTGCGCCGTGTATATGGAGTATTTTCTGCGCACGCTGCGCGCAAAAATGCGCGAAAAGGCGGAACGCTTTCCCGATTTCCCCCCGGTGCACGATCTGGGGGGCATGCATACGTTCGCGGCGTTCGACAACAGGTTTACCGGTCCGCTGCACGGATTTCGTTCCGCCCGCGAATATTGGGAACGGAGCGGCTGTCTGCCGTTTCTGGAAAACATCCGCATCCCCGTCCTGCTGGTCAACGCGGCGGACGATCCGTTCCTTTCTTCCACCTGTTACCCGCGCGACGCGGCGTCGCGCAATGCCTGTCTGAACCTGGAAATTCCGGAACATGGGGGGCATGTGGGGTTTGTGACCCCCGGTTCCGCCAATGTGTATTGGTCCGAAAAACGAACTGTGCGTTTCCTGCGCGAGGTATTCACTGCGGACGAATCTTCCCGCTACTGACAGGTTTTGCTGCCTTCAGGCAGATTGGCCAGAGCCGTTTCGCGGTCCAGGCTTCGGGAACGCTCCACAACGCAGGTCGCCTGCGTCGCCGCCGTACCGATGCGATCCATCAGCTGCGCGTAGGCGGCAAACGCTTCGTCAGGCAGCAGAGTGACGAAATTGTGGCGGGCCATAAATCCCAGCAGGGCGCGCATGGCTTCGCTCATCTCCGCCAGGGCCGAGCACAGACCGGCTCTCAGTTCCATATCCGTCAGGGGGGCGTCCATCCGGGCTTCCCGTTCGCCGAGACGATGGAGCAGGGCGCGCTCCTCCGGGGAAAGTAAATTCACCGCAAGGTCCGCGATGTCAGTTTTCATGAAGTCTCCTTTGCATTCTCCCGGCAATGTTTCAACTGGAGCAGATTCGCTTTGATTTTTTGCAAAGTCAAAGCTGAAAGATACGCACGCTCCGGCATGTAACAGCGCAAATATAGTGCGCTTATGCCTTTGCGGCGGCCGC
>CASQEL010000280.1 GCA_949427775.1 uncultured Desulfovibrionaceae bacterium | reverse complement strand
CGTATATGACGGCGGCCTTCCTCTCGGCTTGCCGCCGTATTGCAAAGCGGACGCCCCCCGGCCCGTCCGCGGATGTTTTTCCCGACCCGCCCGCGCTGCGCGCGAGTCGAGAAGGTATTGCGCGGCCGCGCCGGTCCTCTCCGGCCGTCCGCCGGATCGACGTCGTCGCCGTGTCCGCCGAAAGAGTCGTTACGCCGCGGCGGTCTTCTCCGTCGAAACGGACGGCGACGCCACGGAAGCGCTCGCGGACGTGTCGGCTTCGGCGCTCAACGCCGCCTGAAGACGGGCCTCGTCCTCGTGCGACAGCGAAGACTTGAAGACCGTGCCGCCGGTGCCGCGCAGCTCGCCGAGCACCTTGTCGGTGAGTTCCGAGCGCACCAGCACGAACAGCGCGGAGCTGCCGGGCTGGAGGTTTTCGCCCAGCTTCTTCATGAAATCGTCGTCAATGCCCACGTCGGCCAGCGCCCCGGACAGCGCGCCCGCGCCCGCGCCGACCACCAGGCCCAGGAGCGGATTGAGGAATATCAAACCGATCAGTGCGCCCCAGAAGCCGCCGCTGACAGCGCCGCCCGCTGTCAGGTTATACATCTGGTGCAGTTTGACCTTGCCGTCCTGTTTGCGAGTGACCACCACGGCATCTTCCAGTTCCACCAGATATTCTTTCTGCATCTTCAAAAATTCCGTCCGCACTTCGTCGGCTTTATGTTCCGTCGGATAGGTAACGGCAATCAAAGTACGCATAAAAACGCTCCTTAATGACAAATATTGTTGTTCAGAAAGCCTGTATGGCGACGTATGAATCCATACTTATACATGGTACACGTTTCAGAAAAAATTGCAAACAGTGTTTTTTCCTTCTTTTTACGATCATTTTTCGTCTGTACTGTGCAATATACGGAAAAAGATTCTTTCATGATATTTTTTGCGACAGGGAAAAGTCGTTTGACAAACATCCGCGCCGATGAAATTCTTGGGCCGGACATTTTCCGGCGCGCGATGTCCGGCGCGCCACGGAGAGACTATGGAACACGACGCCGTACAACATATTCTGGCCGCCGACATCGGCGGCACCAACTGCCGTTTCGGGCTTTTCACGCTGATCCGCGGCAAACTGACCTTGCGCGGCGTCCGCTGGCTCAAGACCGCCGACATGCCCCACACCGACGCCGTACTCGATGCCTGGGCCGAAGCCGCGGGCATCCCTCTCGACAAGGCAGACGCGCTGGCGGCGGCCGTAGCCGGCCCCGTGACCGACGATATGCAGGGCGCGCTGACCAACGCCCCGCTCCGTCTGGACCTGCGCGAGGCCCGGATCCGCCGGGGCCTCCGGCGCTGCCGGGTCGTCAACGATTTCACGGCGGAAGCCTACGCCTGTCTGACGGAGATCGGCGCGCGCGCCCGCAGGGTCGTCTCACCCGAAATTTCCGCCCCGGACGGCGCGTCGGGCGTCAAGGGCGTGCTGGGCGCGGGCACGGGCCTGGGCATGGCCTCGCTGATCCGCGACACGGCCGGAAGATGGCTGGCCGTGCCCGCCGAGGGCGGACATACCGCCTTTCCGTTTGTGGGAGAAGAGGAAGCGGCGTTTCAGCGATTCGTCTGCCGGGAACTGGGCTTTCCATATGCCCGGCGCGAAGACGTGCTCGCGGGCGCGGGGCTGCGCCTGCTGCACCGCTTTCTGACGGGACAGCGCCTGGACGCGCGCGAGGTGGGCGAACAGGCCCTGAGCCGCGACAGCGATACCCTGCGCTGGTACGCCGGTTTTTACGCCCGCGTCTGCCGCGACTGGATTTTGACCACCCTGTGCCGGGGCGGCCTGTACATCGCCGGAGGCATCGCGGCGCGCAACCCGTTGCTGACCGCCTGCCCCCTGTTTTGCGAAGAACTGCGCCGCGCTCCGCGTTTCGCGGATCTGCTCCGCGCCGTACCCGTGTTTCTGGTCGAAGACAAGAACAGCGGTCTGTGGGGCGCGGCCCGCGCCGCCCAGGCCCTTCTGGAAACCTGACCGGAGCGCCCCCGCTCCGCCGAAAAAGGCCATTCCGCCGTCCCCGCGTCCACGGCCGACGCCGGGCCGCCTGCTCCGGATGCCCCCTCCGGATCGTTCCCCGGCCGAGCCGTGAACGGCGTTCCCCCCGCGGCGGAGGCCGGGAGCCGCGCAAAGGAGAACACGCATGATCATCAGAAAAGGTCTGCCCGCCGACAACCCGGCCCTGACGGCGTTGTGGCGGCGCTCTGTGGAAGCCACCCATACATTTTTGACCGGAGAAGACATCCGGAGCATCGAAGCCGAACTCGAAACCGTGTATCTGCCCGCCGTGAAGGTCTGGATCTGCGACATCGGCGGCGAACCGGCCGGGTTCATGGGGCTGGACGGCGCGAAGGTGGAAATGCTCTTTGTGGAACCGGAGCGGCGCGGCCAGGGCGTAGGCACCAGACTGCTGGACCATGCCCGGCGTCTGTGCGGCCGGTTGCTGGTAGACGTCAACGAGCAGAATCCGCAGGCCCGCGGCTTTTACCTGCGCTACGGCTTCAGGATCGTGGGCCGTTCGAGCACGGACAGCGCCGGGCGGCCCTTTCCGCTGATCCACATGGCCCTGGAGTAACCGGCCAAAAAAGCGCGGGACCGCGATCGCCGAAGCGTTTCGCGGCCCCGCCGCTGTTCCCTTTAGGTTATTTTTCTTCTCCGCGCAGCATCTTCACGGCGCAGAACTTGCCGCACATGGCGCAGACCTCCTCGGACTTGTGGGCCTCGCGGCGCCGGCGCAGCAGGGCAGGGTCCAGCGCGGCGGCGGCCATGCCCTCCCAGTCCAGCGCCATGCGCGCGGCATTCATGGCGGCCTCACGGCGCACGGCCCGAGGCGTGCCCAGAGCCACCTCGCCCGCATGGGCAGCCACGCGGGAGGCCATGACCCCGGCCCGCACGTCAGCCTCGTCGGGCAGGGTCAGATGCTCGGCCGGGGTCAGGTAGCACAGAAAATCCACTCCGGCCCGCACGCCCAACGCGCCGCCGATGGCTCCGGCGATATGATCGTAGCCGGGGGCGCTGTCCACGGTCAGCGGTCCCAGCACGTACAGGGGCGCGCCGTGCGTCAGGCGCTTGATGCCCCGGATCTGCGCTTCCACTTCCTGCATGGGCACATGGCCGGGCCCTTCGATCATGCACTGCACGCCTTCCCGCAGCGCCCGCGCCGCCAGACGGCCCCAGGCAATGACCTCTTCCCATTGGGCCGCGTCGCCCGCGTCCGCGCCCGCGCCGGGGCGCAGGCCGTCGCCCAACGATAAGGTCACGTTATGACGGCGGGCGATGTCCAGCAACCGATCAAAACCGCTGAGCAGGGGATTCTCCCTGTCGTTTTCCAGCATCCAGCGGGCCAGGATGGAGCCTCCACGCGACACGATGCCCAGCTTGCGGTCGCCGTCGGCGGCCCATTGAGCCCCGCGCCGG
>CASQEL010000279.1 GCA_949427775.1 uncultured Desulfovibrionaceae bacterium | reverse complement strand
CTCGCATGGCGGCTAGTACACAGAAACTTTAGATGTTTCTGTGTACTAGCGCGGGGTTTTCTTCATACAAAAAACAGCTCCGTCCGAGGTCGGTCGAAGCTGTTGTCTCAGGTGTTTCAGAACTTGTTGTCGGAATACGCCTAATGGGCATGGGCGTTCAGCCATGCCCGGAACGCGCGCATTTCCTTCGCTTGGGCGCTGATGATGGCCTCGGCCAGATCCAGCACCTTGGGATTGCGAGAATGCAGCAGCGCGGGGGCGGCCATTTCCAACGCCTGTTCATGATGGGGCAACATCATTTCCACAAAACCTGTGTTGGGATTCTTATTTATACCGGCATGGATCATAGCTTTCATGCTCTTCTGCATTTCCTGAAAGGCGGCTTCGTCCATGCCGCCCGTAACAGGCAGCAATTCTCGCATCAGGGCTATTTCCTTGTTTTGGGTGGTGAGAATATCCTTGGCCCAAGTCGTCACCTGCGGATCCCGGGTTTGTCCGGGCGTGTCCAGAAACTGCTGCGCCATCAGCACGGCGCCTTCATGATGAGCAATCATGCCCGAAAGAAAGGCTCTGTCGGAATATTTTCCGGCGGCGGGCATGGTGTGGTCCATCATGGCGAAAGCCGAGGACACGAACAACAGCAGAGCAAGAGCGACGGGCAAGACGGCAGGGGGGAATCTGCGCATGGAAGTCCTCCTTGGTCGGAACTATTTATGCGGATACCTTGATTCGGATGGCAGGAACGGCGTCTGCGTTGCGCAAGCGCGGCGCTGCCTCCAGGATTTCGTTTTTCCGCGTTATAAACATCTCCGGGTTTCAGGTTATTGGAAAAACGCACAACGCGTGTAAGGTAAGTGCATATCATATTCAAGACGCAAGGGGAAGCTGTGCCGGAAATATTACAGGCAATTGCTCATGGTGAGGCCAAGTTTGCGGAGTAGCGGAGGCCGCAACAGGTTGCGCAGCAATGCCGTGTTGTCTTCGTACATGGCCGCGAACAAGCGTGTCACGACAGAGCAATTCCCGGCCTGGAGTTCCGCCGTGGTGATCAGCGGAGTATCGTCATGCAGATTGACGGACTGGGTATGCCGGACGTGCAATTGATTGGGAAGCAACCATGAGGCTTTGCGCAGAGCGGAACGCCGGATGTCCAGATGGGCGATACGGGGCGACGTGCGACCACACAGAGGCAGACTGTTCAGGGAAAGCCGCTGGGCGAGAGGCTTTGGTCAGATAGGGGGAATCCGGGAGGAAAATGTCGGTAAGCGGAGCGGCACGCGCGTCGTTTTCAAAAAGATCCGTCACACCGAGCTGCACTCCGTCCAGGGCAAGGTCCGGCGCATCTTTCAAGGCTGCTGTAAACAGTTGCAGCGCACTCCCTTGGACAGCACCCCAGTTCGTGTAGTCCCAGCAGGAGACAAACACGTACTCGGACGTGATTTCCATGAGCCACTGTGATTTTTTTTTGCGTCGCCCGAAGGCCAAACGCAACTGGCGCACCGGAGACGTCAACTCGTCGGCTGTGGCGTGCACAATCTCTACCGCACGAGGGCGTTCTCCGTACATACTCCGCACGTCTTCCTTGGAACATCCGTTATAGCGATCCAAAGACAGCGGTCTTCGAAAATATAGAGCAAAAAATACTTTGCGAAATGCGCGGATCTTGTTTTGGGGCTTGAGCATGATCTATCCTTGCCGGGAAAGGGGACAACAAGCCCCCCGCCGCGTTGAACGCGGCGGGGATTGCCGGCAACAGCCGCATGGCGGCGAATTTTAGGAGAGAAAAGACGAAAAGGCAAACAGGGCTGTTGCCGAACAGCAATTCTCATCATGGAATGAGGAGGTGGATTTTGCGCTTCCCCTCTCTTTTTCAAGGGGCCGGAGAATGGCGTCCGGCGGCTGTCGCATTCGGCAATGAATCCCAAGTGGATAACTCATCTCCAAAGCAGAGTCCCCAGGCGCATTCGTGTACCGGCACTTTCCCGGGCTTTACATACTCAAATACATATTCTCCCCATCGAAGCAACAGGATTTCCACGGACCGGCCAGAGGTGAAATCCGGCGTCAGGTTTGAAACCAACGCCGACCATCCCATCACGGGTATAAAATGCCCAGGCATATCGAGGTTCATACAGGCTGGTAGTGGACGACCAGTAAGCGTCCCGCACATTCAGAAAGGGATGTCCCGGCTGAAGGGCAGGGGAGTCCGCGGACAGATCGACCAAACTCTCCAGTTCTCGGATAGTGGGAACACGCCAATCCGTCGCTCCGTGCAGGGCGGCCCGGTTAAGGACTTCCATCGCGGAAAGAGACTCTTCCCAAGACAATGGCCCCCCGACAGGATCGGCGTCCCGACTCCAGATCAGCCCGGTGTGAATGTCCCGCGCCGTCTCGCCCTCCAGGACAAAACGCTCTCCGGTCTTGAAAACGTCGGCAACGTCCATTTCCGAAAGGCTGACAGGCCAGACCAGAGATGCGTCTTGCTTATTCGCCCGGGTCACTCTTCCGCCGCCCAAATGGATATGCCATACTTGCTCCGGAAACCTGTGACAGGACTCTGCCGTCCAGTAGTAACCGGAAAAGACATTTGTAAAAGGGTGCCCACCCGGCAAGGCAGGATTGACGGCCTGATGGCTGATCAGGGAGAAGAGCAGTCGCCGGGAGGGCAATTGCCAGTGTGCATGCCCATGCATCCTACGGGCGGCCATTGCGGCTGCAACGTCACAAGCCTCGTCCCATGTAAGGGGAAAATCCGCGGGGTTGGCGTTGCGACTCCAGAGGGCTCCCGTAACGACATCCAGCACCACTTCACCTTGCGTCTGGAAACGATCGGCAGATGCAGGACCTTTTTTCGGTCGTACGGCGTCCTGGCCCGATCCTTCACACGGTACAGGTCGTCCGGCAGCATCGTAGCAACCGATCTGATCTGTTTCCAACAGTAAACACCCCATATTGACTCCTCAAAAAATCCTGCCGGGAGAGGAAGGACAGTAGTCTCCGCCCCGAAAGACAATGAGGTCAAAGCCCCGTGTTCGGTCGTGCCTTATACTGACATGGGTCTGGAGATACTCCATGAGCCGGAACTTGCCGTCTGCGTCGCCGATGCCGGATTTACGCCATCCCGCATGGAAGCCCCGCATTCCCCTCCAGGTTTTTGCGGTTGACATAAGTTTCGCCGAACTGCAAACGATCGGCGGACTCCATCGCCGGAGAGATGTTCCGCGTATATGAGGATGGAAGACCATATTCACAATCGTTGGCCGGGGTGATGGCCTTGTCAAAATCAAGGGGTTCATCAGGCGGAGCAGGGTAGGGCAACTATTTCGTTTTCGTCAGGATATACGCTTCCGGCATGGATGCGGAGGCTTGGCCATCCGCGTTCACAAGCATGATCCGCGAGGCCGAAAGAACTCTGTAGTGAAGCGTTTCCGATCCGGCGGTCACTG
>CASQEL010000278.1 GCA_949427775.1 uncultured Desulfovibrionaceae bacterium | reverse complement strand
CCCGTTGCACCTGCATGCGACCGGCTCCGGAATTGGGCATGACGGCACAGCCGTTGAGCCAAGCGATCGCCAAACACAGGATCAGAAGCGGGCGGAGAGGTGATGCGGCTTTATTCCCGAGCATCCGAAATGTCCTTCCCGTGCAGCAATTGCGCCAATTCACGACAGACGCGCCTGATATCGTTTTCCTTGTGCATGGCCGAAAGAAAGAAGCGCAGTCGTGCGGCTTTTTCCTCCACCGCCGGGTGGATGATGGGCTGCACGTTGATGCCGCGCGCAAAAAGCTGATTGGACAGCGCGATCGCCTTGCGCGAGCTGCCCAGAATCACGGGAATGACGGAAAATCCCCGTGAGCTTCCCACGTTCAGGCCCGCCTTGCGGGCCTGATCCAGAAAAAGCGCGCCGCGTTCCCGCAGCCGACGCGCCCGCTCGGGTTCGCGCAGCATGATGCGCAGGGCCGCAAGGGAAGCGGCCGCCAGCGGCGGGGCCAGTCCCACGCTGTACACAAAACCCGGCGCGGCAAATTTCAGAATGTCCACTAACGCGCGGGAGCCCGCGATATACCCGCCGCAGCCCGCGAGGGTTTTGCTCAGGGTGCCCATCCAGATGTCCACATCCTTTCCGGAAAGGCCGTACTGCTCCGCGATGCCGCGCCCTGTCGCGCCGAGCACGCCCAGAGCGTGCGCCTCGTCCAGCATGAGAAACGCGCCGTGCCGTTGCTTGATATCCACAAGCGCGGGCAGATCAGGCAGGTCGCCGTCCATGCTGTACATGCCTTCGGCCACGATAAGCGCCCGTTCGTATTGCCCGCGCGAGGCGGCAAGCAGCTCGTCCAGCGCATGCATGTCATTGTGCGGAAAGGATCGGCGTGTGGCTCCGGATAGTCTGATGCCTTCCAGCACGCTGTTATGGATCAGGCTGTCGTGTACAATGATGTCTTTGGGACCAAACAGGGTGCTGATGGCGCTGACATTGGTGGCATGTCCGCTGACGAAAACCACGCAGTCGTCCACGCCATAGAGGTCGGCCAGGGCTTTTTCCAGCTCCCGCTGTATGGGACGTTCTCCCGCCACCAGACGACTGGCCCCCAGAGACGTGCCGTAGCGCTCAACAGCCTCCATGGCCGCCTTGTTCACTTCCGGGTGTCCGTTCAGCCCCAGATAATTGTAGTGTGAAAAATTGAGATATTCTTTGCCGTCAATCCGCGTCACAGGCCCGCCCGTCCCTTCATGCGTCTTGAAGAAGGGATTTCCTATGCCGAAACGTTCCGCAGCGGCGGTCAGCATTCGCAATTCGACAAATGAAGGATGGAGTTCAAAACTTGTCAGATCCGCATTTACTGTGGATCGCGTTGCGGCGCGCGCCCGCCAGGACGCCTCCGGATTTTTTTCTTCGCGGCTTTTGCGCGCCAGGATACGGTTGACGAGCTGGAGAGAGGATTTCATCGTCCGCCCTCCCCGGAGGAATGTCGCATGATGTCGGAAACTTCGTTTTCAGTGAGATTTTCCGCGTGCCGTCGCGCCAGTTCAGTCAACATGGCGTTATCAGCGTTCTCTTCGCGGGCGTCCCCGGACAGGCGGGCGAGCACACGTTCGGCAATCTGTTCCACCGTGGGAGAGTCGTGAAGCATCATGGCGGACAGGCGGACGCCGATGCGCTGCTCAAGGCCCGTGGCCAGTTCCACGGCCATCAGGGAATCCAGGCCCATGGATTGTACGCTGCGGTCCAAGGCTATCTGCTCCACGCTGAGGCCGAGCACTTGCGCCACTTCTTCGGCGATCAGGCGGCGTATGAGCTGCGCGCCTTCTTCCGCGCTTTTTTCGCTCAGCAGACGCCGGATGTCTCCGGAAGACGTTGTTTCTTCCCGCTGTCCCGCATCGCGGGCGACCAGCGAGAAACGGGAGGCTCCTCCGGAGAGCATGCGCGGTATATTTTTCCAGTCCACATTGGCGAAAATGCGCAGGCCGTTGTGGGGCAACACGCTGTCCAGGCTTCTCATGGCTTCCTCAGAGGTGAGGGGGGCCCTGCCGAGATGCTGCGCCAGACTTTTTTTCACGTTTTCATGCCGCGTCAGATACCCCGTGTCTCCCACCGGCCCCCAGGCTATGCAGAGGGCGGGCAGGCCCATGCTGATACGCAGACGGGCCAGGCCCTCAAGCCCGGCATTGGCGGCCACGTAATTTGCCTGTCCGGGATTGCCCAGAGCCACGCTGACGGACGAGAACAGCACAAAATGCTTCAGCGGCAGATCCAGCGTCGCTTCATGCAGATGCCATGCGCCGGAGAGTTTGGGAGCCAGCACCTTCTCCAGACTTTGCCGGTCCAGCCCGGTCAGGAAGCGGTCGTCAAAAACGGCGGCAGCGTGGACAACGCCGCTGAGAGGCGGCGCGGCATCGGCAATGCGGGCCACCAGCGCGCGCACGGCATCGGCATCCGACATGTCGCAGGCTTCCACCCGGACGTTGACGCCCAGCGCGCTGCATTCCTGCAACGTCCGTTCAATACCGGGCGTTGACGCGCCGCGCCGTCCCGCCAACACAAGATGCTTCACTCCGCGTTCGGCCAGATGCCGGGCCGTAGCCAGACCGAAGCCGCTCAGTCCCCCCGTCACCAGCCACGCGCCGCTGATATCCGTTTCGTTCGCGGGGGCGGAAGTCGAGCGCGCGTCAGCCGTTTCCTCCGCGGTGACCACAATCTTGCCTATATGCTGCGCCTGCTGCATGGTTCTGAAGGCCGCCGCCACCCGCGATGCCGGGAATGCCCGATAGGGCAGGGGCCGCAGAACGCCCGCCTCCAAAAGCCGCATGACCTCCTGAAAGAGCGTGGCGGCCGTCTCCGGGCAGGCGGTAAGCAACTGATCCACGTCAATGGCGAAATAACTGATATTTTCCTTGAACGGCCGCAGACCCAGGGCGGTATTTTCCACAAAATCGCGTTTGCCCAGCTCCAGAAAGCGGCCAAAGGGTTTGAGCAGGCCAATACTCCGGCGCATGGCTTCACCGGCCAGAGAATTGAGTACGGCGTCCACGCCGTGGCCGTCGGTGGCGGCCAACACGTCGTCGGCAAAAGACAGACTGCGCGAATCGAAAACATGCTCCACGCCCAGGAGATGCAGAAAATCGCGTTTTTCTTCGCTTCCCGCCGTGGCGAAAATGTTGACGCCCAAATGACGGGCTATCTGGATGGCCGCCAGTCCCACGCCGCCGGCGGCGCCGTGGATGAGCAGGCGTTCGCCGGGCTGAAGCCTGGCCAGATGTTTGAGAGCGTACCAGGCGGTAAAGAATACCGTGGGAATGGTCGCGGCGGCCTCGGGGGTCCAGCTTTCAGGGATGCGCGCCACTGTATGCGCCGGTGTCGTCACATGGCCGGCAAAACATGCTGACCCGAACCCCGCCACCCGGTCGCCGATACGCAGATTGTGGACGTCTGCCCCCACGCGCGTAATGGAACCGGCAAACT
>CASQEL010000277.1 GCA_949427775.1 uncultured Desulfovibrionaceae bacterium | reverse complement strand
CCGTGGGGCACGTCCCCCGCGAATTGTGTTCGCAGTTTTAGCGCCCCGGTAGGAAGTCGCACATCCTACCGGGGCAACCGCGTTGTTATAGGTTCAGCAAGTGAACCGCCACAGCCGCAAGAAGGCTGGCCAGGAACCCGGCCAGCACATCCCGGAGGAAGTGCTTCATGGGGAACCCTCCTTTCGGAGGACGGCCCCAAGGCATTTATAGCGGAGAGCGTTGCGGCGGTCCAGCGGTATGGGGCGGAGCGGTATGCACACCGTCATGTATCCTGAGGATGCCTTCGGAAAAAGGCGCAACCACGGGATGCGCCGTCAGGGTGATCGTTAGGAACGCACACCAGCGACGCGATTTGACGCCGGAAGCAAAAGTGCTTACAAGAGAGGGGCAGGGTCGTTAACACCCTGCCCCGTGGGGCACGTCCCCCGCGAATTGTGTTCGCAGTTTTAGCGCCCCGGTAGGAATGCACATCCTACCGGGGCAACCGCGTTGTTATAGGTTCAGCAAGTGAACCGCTTCCGCGGCCCGGCAGAGTCTTGGACTGCTTTCTACGGCGCAACAGGCGCGGCGTCGCCGCGTTTCACCAATACATAGCGGTCGTTGGACCAAATGACGGTACCGAACTGCCGCAGCAGGGGCAGATCCTGGGGGCGGTCGCTGAGCAGGTAATCCGCGTCGCTCCGGCGCGCCAGTCCGATATAGGCGGTGGGAGATTCCTCAAGGCGGCAGCGGATGTCATTCCAGCGGCGCAGCTTGTCCACGGCCTTGGCGTAGTAGAACAGGCAGGCGTCTTTCCAGCCGTAGGTCAGGCTGCGCAGGGCATTATAGCGGATGGCCTGATCCTCGCGCGGATAGAAGATCAGCGCGCCCGGTTCCGTATGTGTTTTGAGGGCTTCGATCATGTCCGCCCGGCTGATTTGGGGGCCGTAGGCGGCGGCATGGCGTGCCGGGTCCAGGCTGTTCCAGTACCAGGCCAGGCTGCGCCGGGCCATGTCGTTCTGCCCGCCGAAAAAGAGTCCCGCAAAAACGGCGGCCCAGAGCAGGCGCGCGCCCCACAGGGCTTTGGCGTTGTGGGCGGGCACGTTGCGCAGCAGCACGTTCAGGCCCAGGAAGATCAGGCACATGGCGAAGAAAAGCGGGAAGCGCAGCACCCGGATCAGGTCGAACTCGAAGTGATGTCGGTGCAGGAGGCGCGCGATTTCCTGATCGAGGACAAACAGACCTACGACGCCCAGAACGCCCAAGGTCCACATGCCGATCTGCCCGAGCAGCGTCCGCTCTTCCTCATTGCCCCGACGGTGGATGAGCCAGGCGGCGGCCAGAGCCAGCGGGAACAGCGGAATGAGAATCAGGTGGAGGAGGTAGCGGCCCATGCCCTGCCAGTAGTCGCTGAACTCCGGATCGAAGCGGGCGCGCAGGGCTTCGCGCAGCGTGTCCACGTCAGCGGCGGTGAGCGGAATGCCGGGTTTCAGGTAATTCAGGGCAAAGGGCGTCATGACGGCCACGAAACACAGTCCGCAGAAGACCAGCCATGCCGCGTGCCGGGTACGGCTTGTGTCCGGGGGTCTGCGCAGGGCGAAACCCAGCCAGAACCCCAACGCGACGGGCAGGGCGCTGACGGAGTGCACGTAGACCAGCAGACCTGTGGCCGCCATGAAGAGCGGCCACCAGCGCGGCCGGTTCAGGACGGCCAGAGCGACGCAGATGTACACGGCGTACAGAGCGCTGAACGTGCTGCGCGGGGTGTAGTCGGGATAGCCGTTGCCCCAGTAGGTGCCCCAGGGAATCCAGTACACCTGCCCCATCAGCAGGGTGAACAGCATGGCCTGCCGGCGTTTTTTCAACAGCGTCAGGCCCAGCAGATAGAAACACAGGTAGTGCAGAAAAACGTGCACGCCCGTCAGCTTGAGGTAGGCCAGACCGTAGTCCGCGCCGTGGGCCAGTCGGCGGATCAGGGGCATGTGGATGGTGGCGTGCGCGTCGAACAGGGCCGGATCGGAAAAGTTGTCGTCGCGGGCAAAGGCTTCCGGGTGATCCAGCGCCGCCGCCATGGCGGCATACATGGCGGGGTCGGTGGTCAAATCCACCCCGTTGACGGAACTTCCTGTGCGGCCGTGCTGGATGACGGCGGAGACGATGAGCAGAAAAACGACAAACAGAATATCTGTGGCGTGGCGTCTGAGCATGGCGATTGTTGCGGCGTGGTTCAGGCGGCGGGCTTGTCCGGCGGCGCGGAAGCCGTCCCGGCGGCGCGGACAAACCGGGGCCGCGTATAGTGCTGGATGGTTTTTTCCGTTTCCATGCGCCGCTGATAGGCCAGAGCGTCCAGAATCAGCCCCACGGAAAAGAGCGTCACCGCCAGACCTTCCAGGCCGGTGGCCAGAATGGCCGTGGGAATTTTATAAATGTACTGGTACTGCATGTATTCCATGATGACCGGTATGCCGATCAACACGCCGAACAATGCCAGCAGCAGGCTCAGCAGCGAAAAAAAGATCAGCGGCTTGTAGTAGCGCACGATGCGGAAAATGGTCAGCAGCACGCGCAGACCGTCGCGTACCGTGTTGAGCTTGGAAAAACTGCCCTCGGGCCGATCCACATAGCGCACCGGCACTTCCCGGCAACGGAAACGTCCCTGAGCGGCGAACAGGCTGAGGTCCGTTTCGATCTGGAATCCTTCCACCAGCAGGGGATAGCTGCGCACAAAGGCCCGGCTCATGGCCCGGTAGCCGCTCATGATGTCCACGAAATGCGAGCGGCAGACCAGATTCACCAGTTTCTGCACCAGCCTGTTGCCGAAATTATGCAGGGGGCGGGTGTTCTCCCGTTGGTAATCCCCGCCGGAACGGCGATCGCCCACCACCATGTCGGCGTCGCCCGCCAACACAGGCTCCACCAGTTCCCAGGCCTGATCAGGGGGATAGGTGCAGTCGGCGTCGGCCATCAGAAAGACGTCCGCGTCCACCTCCATGAACGCCCGGCGCACGGCGTTGCCCTTGCCCTGGCGGGCTTCATGCAGCACGGCGCCGTTGACCTTCAGTTCCCGCAGGGTGGTTTGCGCCAGCGTTCCCGTGCCGTCTGTAGAGTTGTTGTCGATCACATAGATCCGCGCCTCAGGCAGGGCGGCATGGAATCCGGCGATGGTTTCCCGGATGGTCAGGGATTCATTGTAGGCCGGGAGAATCACGGCGATATCCGCCGTCTCCCGCAGAGATTCCGGAGGAGTGGTGGTGTCTTTGCGCATTCCGTTCACCTACCTTCTTGACGATGGAAAAGCAAGCCGCGCGCGGGCGCGGTAAAGACAGAGCATCGGCCGCGCGGATAATAGAGCAGTTCACGGTTGAAATGCTCCAAAAGATGTGGGGCGCCGCCCCACACCCCGCCGGGGGCATGATGCCCCCGGCCCCCCCATTTTGCCGGCCGGCGCAAAGCGCCGGCCGGCCATTGGGGGTGCAGGGG
>CASQEL010000276.1 GCA_949427775.1 uncultured Desulfovibrionaceae bacterium | reverse complement strand
TGGTAGAGCTTTTGCAGATCATCGTATCGCTTGTTTGACCGGGCGGCTTCTTCTCGGCATTCCGCCGCCAGTTTTTCCAGATCGGCCATAGTCGCCCGCAGGCTGTCGATTTCCGTGTTGCGGCTGTCTGCCAAAGTCTGAAGTTCCTCGCGCTGCGTCTGAGCTTCGCTCAGGCTGTTTTTCAAGGCGTCGGCTTCGGCTCTTGCGGCATCCAGTCGGTTTTGCAGCTCGCTCGTCTGCCGCGTCAGCCGCTCCACCTCGTAGCTGTGCTCGGCGGTCCGGCTGCAATCCGCTGCCGCGCCGTCGGATTCCCCGCAGGCGCTTTCCGCGCGCTCCCGTTTGGACTCATGCCGGATGCGCATGGCCTGGCGCTCCTCCGACTCGCTCATGGAGATGTCGTCGGGCAGCATGTCCAGCATGGCTTCGGCGGTAACGGCGTCGTCGGCGTCATGCAGCCGGAAGGCCAGCCACTTGAGCCTGTAGGGACGGGGGTCGGTTTCCCAGGCCAGACGGGCATTGGCGGCCGCTTTCTGCGCGTCCGTGAGCATGAGATGCCGGGCCAGCGCCGTGTAGGCGTTAGCCCGCATGACGGGTGAAATGAAGACCGAATCCAGCAGCTTTTCCACAGCTCCGGGGCCGCCCGCGTCGTGAACGTCGATAACTTTCTGAAATGTTTTGCCGCCAAGCTCGGCGGGGGGAACGGTTCTGTCCAGGGCTTTCCACATCTTGCGCAGTTTGAGCGGCAGGGAAAGCAGTGAGCCTGTGGAGCTCACGCCCTTGATGAGCATTTCGCCAAGGCGGGCGGCGAGGCTGTTTTGCGTTTCCACCCGCAGGGCGATTTTCTGCTGTTCCGCCAGAGCGCGCAGCTTCCGATTTTCCGCCAGAACTTCGGCAGTCCGGGGAGAAACGGAAACCATGGTTCCGCCGTCCGCCGTCCCCTTGCGTTGCTCGCACTCCTTGAGCTTGTGGTAGTATTTTTCCAGTTCTTCCTGGACTACGTGAAGCTGATCGAAAAGAAGTTCGTTCTCTTCGGTCAGTTCCCTGATGCGCGTCTCCTGCGCATCAATATTCTGTGGCGTTTGTGCGGACATGGCATTCTCCCTTTAATCCACGTGATCCAGGATGACGGCTTTCAAGAGATTGATGACGCCGAGAACAAGCAGGGTTATGCACAGCGTCGCCACGACGCCGTAGATACGGCGCGGCTCCCACGCATATTCCGGAAGAACGGGCAGTTGCAGCACGGATACCTGTTTCAGGGCCCGCGCGGCGTCCATTCGTCCCTTTTCAAGCGCCACCAGCGATGTTTTGTAGAGATCCTGCTTGAAGGTCAGCTCCAGTTGCAGAAGCTGTTCCTGTTCCACCAGAGAATTGAGCGGATTGCCGCTGGTGGAGGCCAGCTTTGCGTGTTCCCGGGCTATCTGGCGTTCCACGGCTTGCAGAGACTGCTGGAGGGATTTTCTGGTAGGGTGGTTGCGGTCCAGATTGCGGGGCAGCGAGGCCAGCCGGGTTTGCAGTTCCGTGCGCTCTTCCTCCAGCTTGGCGATAATGGCGTAAATGCTTTCCACCGTGGCTTTGGGAGAAGCCAGCCCTTTCTGGTTCTGGAAATCCAGCAGGGCCTTGCTGGCCTGGAACACCTGCCCCTGGGCCAAAAGCGCCTGCCTGTCCAAAAAGTCCACCTGGGCTCTGGCCAGAGCGTGGCTCATTTCGTTCATGAACAGCTCTCCCTCTTTCACCAGCATGGCCGCAATGGATCGGGCGGTTTCGGCGTCATAGGCCTGGGCGCGGATACGCAGCACGCCCGCGTAATCGTCGTATTCCGCCTCCACACGCGAGAGGTAGTGACGGTGAAACCATTCGATGGACGCATCCTTGCACCACATGCGCGAGGCGAAATCCCGCCGCGGATCACTGTAATGGGAACGCAGATCAAGAGCGGCATCCAGCTTCTTGAGCATGTCCACGGAAAGCAGATGTTCGCGCAAAAGCAGTTGATCCGGCTTGCTGACGCCGCCGCCGATGCCCCCCAGCATTGTCGCGAGATCAAGGCCGGGCGCGCCGATCTGTTCCGTGTTCTGAATGATGACAATGGCTTCGGACACATAGCGGTCAGAAGCAAAGAGCCAGTACCCGACGGTGAGCAGGCTCAGCAGCAGAACGCAACGGACCAGCAGGCGAAATGTTTTTTGCACCCGCAGAGTGCTTCGTCCCTCCTGCCCGGCAGCGGTGGGGAGGGGAAGGGAAGCTGTATGTGTAGCGCCGTTGACCATCAGCAGCTCTCTTTATAGGCGCTGAGCGCGTCATCCAGTTTGTCGAACCACGTGGCTTTACCGCCCCTGAGCAGAATGCCCGACTAGCAAAAGGCTTTCAGAGTGGCGTCGTTGTGCGCCACCATGATGATGCTGGCCGTATGCGCCAGATTCTTGAAAGCCGTTTCGGCCTTTTTGCGGAAGGATGCGTCTCCGGCGGCGGTGACTTCGTCAGAGATGTAAACGTCGAAATCAAAAGCCAGGGAAAGCGCGAATTGCAGGCGGGAACGCATGCCGGAGGAGTATGTCTGGATAGGTTCGTCAAAGGCCTTGCCCAGTTCCGCGAAGTCTTCGATGCGCGCGATGCGTTCGGACAGTTCGTTCTGAAAGCCGTGAATGCGGCAGACGAATTTGGCGTTCTGACGGCCCGTGAGCGTGCCTTCCAGCCCGCCGTTGGCCATGGGCCAGGAGACGCGGCAATGCCGTTCCACCCGTCCTCTGGTAGGATAGTCCGCCCCGCCGATGATGCGCAGCAATGTGGACTTCCCGGCGCCGTTTGCGCCCACCAGGCCGACGCTGCGTCCCGCGGGAATGGTCATGTTCACGCCCCGCAGCACCCAGTCGCCCACGCCCCGGCGCGTGGTGTAGCGTTTGTGCACGTCTTCCACGACGATCATTGCGTCACCAGCCGTGTTTCAAGCCCGCGATACAGCAGCAGCCCCAGAGCGATGCTTCCCAGAACCCAGGAGTACAGATAGCTGAAGCTGACATCCAGCGTATGGTAAGTGTTGAAAAAACCGAGACGTACCAGCTCAAGACCGTGTACCAGGGGATTCCAGAGCATCCAGTCGCGATACGGTACAGGAATGAATATCAGCGGCATGATGACGCCGGATATCAGGTACAGGGGCATCATCAGAATCTGAAAAATATGTCCGGAGTCCGGGACAAGACGCATGCATACCGAAGTCACCAGTCCGTAGCCCAAACCGAACAGCCATAACCCGACCAGAGCCGACAGAGCCTTGAGCGGGTCGTCCGGCAACACGTCCAGCCCCAGCATGGCCGCCGCCCCGAGGATGAACAGGGAAATGAAGAACATGGAAAAGGCCTCCACGCTCGCCCGCACCAGCGCCACATCAAAGGGGCGCACCTGGCGGAAAGCGAAAAACGCCTTGTTGCAGTCCAGAGCGTGCAGGGTCTGCACGGCCGTGCGCCGAAACAGAAAGA
>CASQEL010000275.1 GCA_949427775.1 uncultured Desulfovibrionaceae bacterium | reverse complement strand
ATATTGGTGTTGTCGTCGTGGGTAGTGATGATGACCGAAGGCGCCGTACGGATTCCCGCTTTTTCCAGAACGTCCAGATCAGAGGCGTCGCCTTGCACCGTGCATTTCATAAAAGGGGCGAAAAGGCCGTTTTTATCCACAACGCAGCATGTCTGTTGCCGCCTCTGCAGATAGTTGGCGGCGGCCTGCCCCACGCGTCCACCCCCTAAAATCAGTACATTTCCCTGTTCTTCCTGGGGAGCGTCGCCGCCTAACAGATTGTCGAACGCCTGAATCTGGCTTTCCGTGCCCGCGACCACCAGTACCGTGGTGTCCGTAAATACCGTATCCGGTTGAGGAAGGCTGAATTTACCCCGCTCCCAGATGCCTACGACGTTGATGCCGATAGAAGAGCGCAATCCGCTGGTCCGCAATGTTTTGCCCACCAGTGAAGTGCGCATGGCCGGCGCTTCCGCCAATACAAGCTCGCCGAAGCGGCTGATTGTGCCGGAACGGTTTTTTCCGCTGAGTATGCGGCGCGCCAGAGCTTCCCCCAGCAGTTTATGAAACTGGAAGACGCTGGTGCAGCCTGCCAGGTAGAGAATATCAATAGAGTCGTTGTGTTCCGCTCTGGCCGTAACAGGTACACGGGCATCGATCTCCCGTACGGTAAAGGCAATGCTGGTATTGCGCATGTCCGTATCGAGCGTAACCAGCATGGCCGCGTCGGCGATCTGAAGACGGCGATACACATCTCCATTGTCGTGATCGCCGACAACGGCCTGATACCCTTGGTCGCTCAGATCCAGCGCGGTCTGCGCGTCGGCGCAAAGCAGCACGGAGCGCACGCCGTAACGGGTAAGATCGTCAGCGAGATTCAAGGCCAGGGGGCCGGTTCCGACAACAATGATGTGCCCATGGGTACCGGCCGGGAGAGACCGTTCCGCACGATCTTTTTTCTGCGCTTCCAACCAGGGAGCATAGAAATACTGAATGAAGGTGAAAGGCAGCATTACCAGCAGAAAGAACACTCCGGACATGAGTACAATGATGGAAAAAATTTTCCCCGCATCGGAACTGAACGTAATGTCGCCGAAACCCAGTGTGGACATGACGGTCAATGTCCAGTAGATGCCGGTGACCCATGAGTACGTTTTTCCTTCATAGGTCATGATATAATGAAAGATGACGCTGTATATAATGATCATAAATACAACAAGCGCCAAAAATTTAAAAAGATAGGCAATGTTACGACGTACACCTCGCTCCCGCATGAACAGGGATATCTGACTGGAAAGAAATTTCATCAAAAATTCCTTTGATCTGACGTATTCCTTGAAAGGAAAACCTGGTTGAACAAGGTGAACGCAGGCCCGCTATGCACGGGATAAAGTATTTTTGTTTTCAAACAGATCAACGCTATGAAAAACTGTCCGGGCCATAAAAAAAGCGGCCACAGTTTCCCGTGGCCGCGAGATCCCGTGGATGTGTTATTCCACTTGCTGGATGCCGTCGAGCTTCCAGGACTGGTTGCCGGACATTGCCCGTGCGAAATGCCATACTTCGCGTACCTGCGTCGTATCTGTGGCCGGGGCCTCCCGCAGCAGCACGTCAAAGAAAACGCTGGCGGTCTGCTCTCCGTTCTCTTCCGTCACGCTGAGCAGTTGCGCGTTCACCAGCAGGATTTCTGTTGTGCCTGGTTTGGGGTCGGCTTCAAACTGGCTTTTGACTTCCTGGAGAACCGCCGGACTGGTAAATTGGGCAATATCTTCCAGATCCCGCTTATCCCAAGATGCCTGAAGGCGGGTAAATGCCATTTTGGCTCCGCGCAGAAACTCTTCTGTATCAAACCCGGCAGGCACGGAGACTTCGGGAGCGGTTCCCGCCGCCGTGGGGGTCTGCTTCTGCAATGAGGCCCAGCTCATGCCGGTATCCTGGCGTTGCATGCCGGCAGGTTCTTCACGGGGCGCATACGCCGGGCCGGGATCCGGTCCGGCTGCGGGGACAGGTCTGTTCCCCCGGAAACGGGTGAAAAGCTTATAGGCCACAAATAACAGGAGCCCGATGAGCAGCAAATCCATCAGACCACCGCCATGGAAACCGCCGCCAAAGAGGAGGGAACCCAGCAATGTTCCGGCCAGCAATCCGCCGAGCATGCCGCCCATGCCGCCCAGGAATCCCCGTTTCTGCGCCGCGCCTGCATTGGCTGCGGCCATGGGAGGTTTCTGTTGCATCGGAGCCGTCGTCGAGCGTTGCATGGACGGTTTGCTGCCGAATGATCGGCCGCCGCCGAATCGGGCCGCTTCGGCGTCCGGCAGAGAAACCATAGCGATGCCCGCCAAAAAGATGAAGATAGTAAGAAGAGCTTTCCAGTTCATGAGCACTACTCCCAGATGAGTGGGTTACAGTCAAAACGACCGAATCTAGAATAATCCAAAAAAAGAAAAAGGCCAATCCCTATTTATGGAATGAGCCGGTACAGCATTGCGCGTGCAACACCATGCGGCATCGCCTGATGCATAATCGCTATTTGCGTGTACGGGGGGCCTTGGATGTGCGGATTTCATCCATGTATACCCAAAGCTCGGCGCCCATTTCGAGTTTCTTGGGTTGTCCATCCGCGCTCTTGAGGGGATCACCCTCGGCCAGAGCCATGAAGCCCCACCAGCCCGGCAGCGGGCATACAAAGGAAAAGATTCCGTCAGAGTCCGTTTTGACCAACTGTTCGTTCTGCCAGGGGGATGCCGCGACCCTACGATCCGTGTTGATGCGGGCAATTTTGACATAGGCGTCGGCCAGCGGTTCGCCTGATAACACGACCTTGCCGGTAAACAGCCCCGGCGTCATGGCGCCGAAAGGCCGGGTCAGAGGGACAATTTCAAACTTGAGTCCCGCCGGTTTGTCCCACCCGTCGGCCCGTCCGTATACCGGAACAATGGTTTTGACAAAATGCTGCTGAAACAGATCCCGCTGTTCGTTCCATCGGGGGCGGGACTCCGTAATCAGTTGGTAGAGGCCCGCCCGGCTCAAAGGAACATTGACGGCCCAGGCCTTTTTATCCAGATAGCGGATTTCTTCAAGTTCACCGAGCAGATCTTCACGATGGGGCCTGATCCCTCGTGGTTCCTTGTCCTGCTTTTCCCGATCGACCGCCGCAGGAGCGTCATAATATCGAATGACGGCGAACATCTGCGGCATATCCATATCCAGACCTTGCGGACCGGCCGGCTCCGTGAGGGCAATGAGCACATCCATCTGTCGATCGTCCGGCGCGGTATTTTTGTCGGGAGCACTTGTATTCCTGGACTTTTCCGCGGGCCGGGGGAGTTGTTCCATGGTGGGCTGATCGGGGATCAGCAACGTAAACTGCGCCTGAGTCGGAGCGGCGTGCAGCAGCAAAAACAACAGGCTGACAATACAGGGAAAAGAGAAAAAAGACCGTTGAATATTCATGACAACTCCGGACTCGAAGCATCGCTATGGAACTTGGGATGGAGAGAAAATC
>CASQEL010000274.1 GCA_949427775.1 uncultured Desulfovibrionaceae bacterium | reverse complement strand
CCGGGAACGGGGGAACGGCCGCGGGCACGGGAGAAGAAACGCGCGTTTCCGGAGATGCTCCGGAGCGGAAGGACAGCGGGCAGTGAACCGCCGGGCCTTTCTTGCGCTGTTGGGCGGTCTTGCCGCCGGAGCGGCCGTGGGAGTCTGGCCCCGCCCGGCATCCGCGTCGACGCCCGCGTCCCCTTCCGCGTCGCCGCCCGCGCCGGGCGGCGACGGCGTGCCCGCGGAGCTTCCGGCCATCCCCATCCTTATGTTCCACCGGATAGACGAAAACCCTCATTCTCCGGAAGGCATTTCTTCGGAGCAGTTGACCCGCGTTCTGGAGTATGCCTGGGAGCAGGGATATTATCCGGTCAACATGAGTGATATCTTTCTGGGCCGCGTGGACGAGATCGTCCCGCGGGGGCGTATGCCCTTGGGAATCACTGTGGACGACGCGCACCGCAGCGTCATCTTTTCGCGCAAGACCACCATTCATGCGGATCAGCGCAATGAGCGTTCGTTTATCGAGATCTTCGGAGATTCCACGGCACGGCACAATCTGCCTCCGCGCGCCACGCTGTTCTTGAGCGCCGTGGTGGCCAGGCACACCGGCCCGGACGGAGGGTATTTCGGCGGCCAGATGTCGTTGGCCGGAGTGCTGGACGCCCTGTCCGTCATGCCCGGCGTGGAGGCGGCCTATCACACGCGCCGCCATCCCCGCATGCGCGCTATGGGTTTCAAGCAGACCAGGGCCGTCATGGAAGATCAGATGGAACAGTTCTGCGCCCTGGGCGTGCTGGATCGCATTGCGCGGATTCTGGCCTATCCTTACGGGGCGCGTCCCGACGATCAGGGCGTGCAGGCATTGCGGGAGCTGGGATTTCTGGGCGGCGTGCTGGCCTTTCCCGGAGTGCGCGAAGGACGCTACGACGAAGTGCCCCTGTGTTATTATGACGGCAGGCTGCTGAACGATCCGTTTCTGGTGCCGCGTGTCGGCATCGGCGCGTTGACCTACGCTTTCGGCGCCATTACCGCCGGAGAGCGCTTCAGGGAAATCGATCCGGTGGAAGACTTTCGCAAGGATGCGCAGAGCATTCCGCGCACATATCGCAGCCGTGGTCCGGCCGCGCCCGTCGAAACCTCCTGAAGGCGACGCGGCGACGGCCAGTCCCCGGGAATACGTCTTCCGTTCCATGAGGCATGGCATCAGGAAGCATGAACCTGTTTCAAGAGCAGGAGGAACAGACCATGGCAAAATCTCTGCCGGAAGAAATTGTTCGGCTGGAATGGGAAATGTTTTCCGCGGTTTCCAATGTCGGGGGGCAGGCGTCCTGCCAGCGGGATCCCGACACCTTTGCGATTATGCGTCGCAGCCAGGCCGAAAGCTGGCCCGAAGACGTGCAGGAGAGTTGGCTCGGCGATCTTGAGGAGGCGAAGCGGAACGGCAGAAACCTCATGAGCGAAAAGTATGCCTGGATGATGGAAAGCACTTTTCCCCGGGAATTTCTGCGTATCGCGGACAGATTGCCCCGAATCGACGAGAAGACGCTGGCTCTGATAGAGGAGATCGTCTCCGCCAATGTGGCCTGGAAGCTGGAAACGGCGGAGAAGTATCCGCGTCTGAACGGGCAGGGCAGGGCCGTGCGCACTGCGGAGGATTCGCCCTGGAGCACATCCTTTGAGACGTATTTGCGGGGCGAGCTGAAAACCTATTCCCCGGAAACGCTGCGACGGCTGCATCGTCATACGCGGCAGCTCCTGAAAGAGGGGATCAACGGAGCGGAAAGAACGCTGCTCAATCAGTCGAAGCGTTACGGCTACGCCTCTCTTGCCGCGGCGGAACAGGCTCTCAGCCGCCCGCGTCGGGATTCGTGAGCCCGGTGTTCTCATGCATATCGTGCTGTTTGAACCGGAAATTCCTCCCAATACGGGGAACATCGCCCGGCTGTGCGCGGCCACGGGCACGCCGCTGCATCTGGTGGAGCCGTTGGGCTTCTCCATCGACGACAAGCATTTGAAGCGGGCCGGGCTGGATTACTGGCCCCATGTGGACGTGCATGTCTGGCCTGATTTCGCGGCATATACGGCGGAAGCGGGGCGGGGGCGGCGGTTGATCATGACGTCCTCCAAAGGCGGGGAACCTGTGCACCGCTTTTCGTATCAACCGGAGGACAGCCTGCTCTTCGGGCCGGAAACGCGGGGTCTGCCCGCGCATATCCTGTCCCTGTCGCCGTACAGGGTGCGCATCCCCATTCGGGGCGTGGTGCGCAGCCTCAATCTGTCCACGGCGGCGGGCATTGTGCTCTATGCGGCGCTGGCCGACTGCGGCGCGCTGGAGTCCTGGACATGATCTGGCCGTCACTGGAATACTGGTGGTTGATTCCCGCGGCGTTGGCTCTGGATCTGGCCTACGGCGATCCCAAACTGCCCTGGCGGCATCCGGTGTGTTGGATCGGCGCTCTGATCGATCAACTGGAGCCTGTGGCCCGGCGTTGCGGGGGCGGCCGTCCGGCGGGCGCGCTGTCTGTGGCCGTGGCTGTCGGACTGGTGGGATACGTGGTTTTTGCCCTGATCTCCCTGCCGGGACTCATCGGCATGCTGTTCGCGCTGTATTTGTCCTGGGCCGGGTTGGCCCTGGGCGGACTGCTCCGGGCCGGGGAGCGGACATTGGGCGTTTTTGAAAAAGGGTCGCTGCCCGCTGCCCGGGAAGCCCTTTCCATGCTGGTCAGCCGGGATACCACGGTGCAGGATTTTCCCATGCTGCGCAAAAGCCTGGCCGACACACTGTCGGAAAACCTGACGGACGCGGTGATCGCGCCGCTGTTTTGGCTGGCGGTAGGCGGTCCTGTGGGGCTGTGGTGTTACAAAACCGTGAGCACCTTTGACTCCATGTGGGGCTATACAACAGAACGCTGGCGCAGGCTGGGATGGGCCGGGGCCCGGCTGGACGATGTGTTGGCGTATGTGCCCGCGCGGTTGTCCGTGATCTTTCTGCGGCTGACGGATCTTGTGTTTCGCGTGGCGGCCCGTCATGGCGGCCGCTGGCCGGGTTTCCGCACGGTGGCGGCGCAGGCGCGGGGCATGGCCAGCCCCAACGCGGGATGGCCCATGACGGCCGCCGCCTGGCTGCTGGGAGGGCGCATGGGCGGTCCCACCGTCTATTTCGGCGAGTTGGTGGACAAACCCTGGGTCGGTCCTGGGGCCGCCGAGGCGCATCCCTGGGACGCCGCGCGACTGCGCGCCTTGTGCCGCCTCATCCGGCGGACGAGCCTGCTGGGGGTGGGCGTTATCTATGTCGTGTGGCTGAGCGGTACGATCCTGTGGTGGGCGCGGGTGCTGCTGCCGTCGCAGCTCACGTATATCCAATCATTGTAGCGCCGTCGCGGCGCGTTGCGAAACGCCTCAGGCGACGCGTGCGGCAATAACAGATTGGTAGACCCTGATCAACTGCTCGGCCGCTCGCCGCCAGGTGTATTTTTGACGGACCAGAGCCGGGAGGGCGGGAGAACGGGGAC
>CASQEL010000273.1 GCA_949427775.1 uncultured Desulfovibrionaceae bacterium | reverse complement strand
ATCCCTCCTGGACGGCAAATCACCAGCACTGTTCCCATCACCATACCAAAGACATAGGAAAACAGAGTGGAAATCAGCGTCATGTACAAGGTGTCCAACACTCCTTCCAGCAACATCTCCATCGTCGCCTGATCAAACATCTTTCATCTCCTCCAGCATCAGCCCTCTGGATTGCGCGAAGGCCAGAATGCGCGCCCTGACGGCCTCGTCCTCGGGCAATTGCAGCACCATCTGGCCGTAGGCCGTGCCGCCGATGTCCCGCGTGTCCGCGAACATGATGTTCACCGGGCTCCCGCATTCCAGCACCATGCCGCCGATGATCGGCTCGAACGAGGAGCGCCCGTTGAAGATGAGCCGGTACATGCGATCGTGGGGCATCTGCTGTAGGGGCTCGGGAATGACCAGCAGCCGGGCTTCCTCGGTGCGGGGATGGAAGAAGACCTCTTCCACGGCCCCGGTTTCCGCGATGCGGCCCTTGCTGATGATGGCCACATGGCTGCAGATTTTTTCGATGACGCTCATCTCATGGGTGATGATCACCGCCGTGATGCCCAGGGTGCGGTTGATGTCCCGGATCAGGGCCAGAATGGAGTCCGTGGTGGCCGGGTCCAGGGCCGAGGTCGCTTCGTCGCAGAGCAACACCGTCGGGTTGGTGGCCAGGGCGCGGGCGATGGCCACACGTTGCTTCTGGCCGCCGGAAAGTTGGGAAGGGTAGGATTTGGCCCGGTTGGTCAGGCCCACCATTTCCAGCAGTTCCCCGGCCCTGGCGCGGGCCGTGTTTTTTTCGACCCCGGCCAGCTCCAGCGGAAAGCGCACGTTTTCCTCGGCCGTGCGCTGCATGAGCAGGTTGAACTGCTGAAAAATCATGCCCATCGAACGCCGGGCCCGCCCCAGCTCGGCCCGGTTCAGGCGGCACATGTCCCGACCCTCGAACAGCACGCTGCCGCCCGTGGGTCGCTCCAGCATGTTGATGCAACGCACCAGTGTGCTCTTGCCCGCGCCGCTTTTGCCGATGATGCCGAATATATCGCCCCTGCCTATGGTCAGGTTCACGCCCCGCAGGGCGTAAACATCCGTGTTTTTGCTCCGGAAGCGTTTTTCCAGATCCACGATTTCGATGATGGGCGCGCCGGTCCCCGTGTCCGGGGTGCGGCCGTCGTCCTCGCGGCCCGCGTTTTCCATGCCGGGTTCCTCCATTCAGCCTTCCCCCCCTTGCTCGTGCTGTCGCCCGGTCCGCCGTCCCGGCGAATACGCGCGTTGTTCCTGATGTCCGTATGTTCCGCATCGGCCGCTGCGCGCGATTCGCCGCATTGTTCCGGCCCCCGCGGTTCCTCCCGAGCATCAGTATCACGGAACGCCCTGCGCTCGAAGCTTTTTTTGCGTCCCCGTGCCGGTCCGCCCCGCGTCGCGCGTGTCCGGCATTGTCCGCATGCCGCAAGGAATGGGGATCGCGGCGTCGGCAAACCGCGCGCCCGTGCCGTTCTTTCGCCTTCGGGCCGTCAGCGGCGCCCCTTCTGATGGCGATCCAGCAGGATGAAGAATACGGAGCAAACAGTCAGGCCGCAGGCCAGCGCCATCTGCGGGGTCACGGTTTCGCCGCCCAGCAGCCAGGCCAGCAGCAGGCCGATGACCGGCACCACGTATTCGTAGGAAACAGCTATGCTGATGGGGGTGTTGCGCAGCAGCCAGAAATAGGAACTATAGGCGATGAGCGATCCGCCCAACACCAGCCAGGAGAATCCGGCCACGGCGGCCGGGGTGATGTTTTCCGGCCGAATCTGTCCCGGTTCTCCCCACAGCAGGCCCGCCAGCAGGGACTGGACCCCGCCGAGAATCAGGAGCAGCGCGCAACTGCGCAGGGGCGAGAGCGCGGTGCTGACGCGGCGGCGCTTGGAGTACAGCGATCCCGCGATCCAGCCCAGGGTAGAGCCGAACACCCAGAGCATGCCCAGGGCCGAGGCATGGCCGCCGCCGTGCCGGCTGAAGGCCAGCAGGACCAGTCCGGCGAAGCCGCCGCACAGTCCCAGGGCCTGCCGCAGGGTGGGCCGGGGCTCTCCGGCGAACAGCCAGCCCGCCAGGAGCATCCAGATGGGCACCGCGCCGCTGATGATGGCGGCCGTGGCCGAGGGAATGCTTTCCTGGCCCTTGCTCAGAAACCCGCTGGCGATGAGTACCATGAATACGGCCAGCAGGCCGGTGTGGCGCAGGTCGCGCGAGCAGGGGTGGGCGCGCTCGCCGTGCAGCCCGGTCAGGGCGTAGAGCAGGATTCCGGCCAGCAGCATGCGCAGACCGCACATGAGAAAGGGCGGCAGCACGGGCAGCGAAAGCTTGATGCCCAGATAGGTGGAACCCCAGGAAATATAGAGCAGGAAGAGGCAGGCCAGAATTTTGCAATGATTGATGGTCAGATGCACGGCGGCGCTCCTTGGACATGTCCGCATGGCGGCGTCGTGTTGTCTATCCGTGGGCGGGCCGCCTGTCAACAGGCCGGAACTGCGGAGCGCGCGTTTCCTGCATATCGCTGGAATATTTCTGGACATTTTCAGAATGCAACGCCGAAATTTCCGTGCTGCATCGCTCCGCCGCGGAACGGTCGGGCTTTTTCTTGGCAGATCACGCCGGATGTGGCAGACTGGGAGCGTCGCCCGATCGACTTCCGCGTCTTCGGCGCGCCCGCGGCGTTTTTTGCCGCGCGTCCGTTCTCCTTCGTCCGTCCGCGCCGGACGGGTCGGCTGCGGGTGCAACCTTGACAAGGACTCCTTCATGTACAACGCCAGCGACGCTTTTCTGCGCTTCATGGCCTCGCGGGGACTGAACGTGACCTCGCAGCGCCAGGCCATCGCGGAGATTTTTTTCAACCTCACCGGGCACCATTCCCTGGAGGAAATCTATCAGCAGATCTTCCGCCGGGATCCTTCCATAGGCCAGACTACCGTGTACCGGACCCTCAAGCTGCTCTGCGAGGCCGGGCTGGCCAGCGAGCTGCATTTCGGCGACGGCATGGCCCGTTACGAGCCCGCCCGGCCCGACGGACACCATGATCACCTCATCTGCCAAAAGTGCGGCAAGACGGTGGAACTCTGCGACGACCGCATCGAAAAAATCCAGAAAGAACTGGCCGAACGCCAGGGCTTCACCCTGCTGGGCCATGTGCACAACCTCTACGGCCTGTGCGACGCCTGCCGGAGCGGAAAATGAGACGGAAAGGGCCGAGGGCGCGCTCCGCGTCCGCCGCCCTCGCGGCCGCTCTGCTGCTGCTTCTGTGCCCGGCCGCGCTCCGGGCCGAGTCCGCGACCGCGATCCATGACGCCGCCGGGGAGCGCGCCCGTGATTTTCGGGCCCAAAGGGCCTTCGAGGCGTGCGGCCGCCAGGCCGCCGCTCTGGCCGGATCCGCCCGCGCGGACAAGGAAAGGCAGTGCCGCCGGGATTTGGCCCTGTCGCGCCTGATGGAAGCGCGGGCCCTGTGGAACGCCTTTGCGGACGATCCCCTGACCGCCGG
>CASQEL010000272.1 GCA_949427775.1 uncultured Desulfovibrionaceae bacterium | reverse complement strand
ACACGCTTTTGTCTGACGCCCCGGCTGATGGAACTGGCCAAGCCCGGCGCAAAAATTCTGCATCCCGGCCCCATGAACAGGGGACTGGAAATTTCCTCGGCCCTGGCCGACGCCCCCGAAAGCCTGGTGCTCGATCAGGTGGCGGCCGGCGTCGCTACCCGCATGGCCGTGCTCTATCTTCTGGCGACTCGCAAGGACGGAGGTACTCAGTAATGACGCTCTGCATTCGCAATGCCCGCTATCTGGGCGCACAGGTGGACGTTTTTGTCGAAGACGGCCGCATCAGAACCATGACCCCCACAGGCAACTTTTCTCCCGAGGAGGCCGACGTCATCGACGCCACCGGGCTTGTTCTCTTTCCCAGCTTCATCGACGCGCATGTGCATCTGCGCGAACCCGGCTTTGAATACAAGGAAGACGTGGCTTCCGGCCTCGCCGCCGCGGCGCACGGCGGCTTCGGCGCCGTCATGTGCATGGCCAACACGCATCCCGTCAATGACAATGCCCCCGTCACGACGTTCATCATCGACGCGGCCAAACGCGCCTTTCCCCACGGGCCGCGCGTGCACCCCGTGGCCGCCGCCACCGTGGGCCTGAACGGCACGGAAATGGCCCCTCTGGGAGAATTGGCCGCCGCCGGATGCGTCGCCGTTTCCAATGACGGAAAATCCATGGAAAATAATGAGCTCCTGCGCCGAATCATGGAATACGCCGCCGATCTGGATCTGATCGTCATCGATCACTGCGAAGATGCCGCCCTGGCCAAAGGGGCGCATATGAACGAGGGGATCACCAGCGGACGCATCGGCATCAAGGGACAGCCCGATGTGGGCGAAGCCGTGCAGGTCGCCCGCGACGTGCTGCTGGCCGAATATCTCGGCCTCTCCGTGCATATCGCTCATGTCTCCTGCAAACGCGCCGTGGACGTCATCGCCTGGGCCAAGAGCCGGGGGGTTCGGGTGACGGCCGAAACCTGCCCCCACTATCTGCTGCTGGACGATACCGCCCTGGAAAACTACGGCACGGACGCCAAAGTCAATCCGCCGCTGCGCACTCCCGCCGATCGGGAAGCACTGCGCCGGGCCGTCAAGGACGGCACCATCGACATTCTGGTGACGGATCACGCCCCTCACGCCGCGCACGAAAAGGAATGCCCGCTGGACGAAGCGCCCAACGGCATCACCGGACTGGACACGGCCCTCAGCCTGACCTATGGCCTGGTGGAGGAAGGCGTGCTGGAAGAGGCCGATCTGCTGCGCTTGTGGTGCACGGCTCCGGGGAATATCTTCAAATTGCCCGTCAATGCCTTCGCCCCCGGCGACCCGGCCGACTTTTTTCTCTTCAATCCTGAAGCGCGCTGGACAGTCTCTCCGGAAAGCATATACTCCAAAAGCTGCAACACGCCCTTTAAAGGCAAGCAATTGCGGGGACGTGTCGTCGCTCACTGGATAGGAGGACACAAAATTGTCTAGCAACGCTTTTTTTACCTTCCGGGGCGCCCGCAACGTGCCGACGGCGCTGCTTCTCATGCTGGGGCTGACGTTGTGCGCGCTGTGGTCTTCCCCCGCGCGGGCCGCGGGGTTCGACAGTCCGTCCACCGTCACGCTCTCTCCCCGCGGGGGACGGCTGACGGTCGAAACCACCGTCGCCGTCACCACCGCCGACGGACTGAGCACCTTGACCTTGACCATACCTCAAGGCGCCGAAGATCTGGCGTTGAGCGTCCCGGGCCATACCGTGGCGCGATGGAGCACGGCCCTCACGCCGCTGGAAGAGGCGCCCGGAGCGGCGGCTCGACGGCGCGCCGCGCTGATGGCCGAAAAAATCCGTATTCAGGGAGAAATGGACGCCGCCAAGGCCCGCCTGGCTCTCTGGTCCGCACCGCCTTCCGATGCCTTGTCCGTCGAGGACATGAATCGCCGGGAAACCCGAATGCAGACGGCCATCCCCGCCCTGGCGGCCGCCAAGGCCCGCCTGGAACGTGCCGCCGAAGCTCTGGAACAGGAGCTGGCCTCTGTGCCGGAAACCGCCCGTCACGCGCAGACCGTCACCATCATACTGGCCAAACCTGTCCCCGAAGGCAGTCCCGCCGTTCCGGTCCGTTATTCCTACACGCTGTCTCATTGCGGCTGGCAACCGGTGTACGCCTTTGACGCCCGGCCCGATCAGGAGCAGGTGCGCGTCCGGCTGACGGCCGAAGTATGGCAGTTCAGCGGACTGGACTGGAACGACGCCGAGATCACCCTGGCCGCCCAGGGCAACGAACAGCGGGAACCCGCGCCGTTGCGCCCCTGGATCATCCGGGCGGGCGACGATGTTTTGCCCCTTGCGTCCGGTCCCGCGCCGATGTTGCGCGCGATGAAAGCCGCCGCCCCCGTCAATGCCGATGCCGCGGCGCTGCTCATGGCCGAAAATACGGCGTTTGTCAGCTGGAGGCTGGGCGCCGGCTCTCTGAAAGAAGGCAGAGTCCGGCTGCCTATGGCCGAGGAAACCTGGAAAGCTCCGTTGCAGTGGCTGGCCCGGCCCACCGTTACGGACGGGCGCGTCTGGTTGATGGCGCGCGCAACGCTGCAATCCATGGCGGCCTGGCCTGCGGGCGAGGCGTCTTTCACCATCGAAGACAATGCCGTGGGCACGGGCATATTCATGCCCAAGGGCGACAAGGCGACGTTGTTCTTCGGGGTCGATCCCCGCGTTACGGTACAGACCGCGCCCGACACGCGCATGAGCGGCAGGAACGGCATCATCAACAAACGCACGACCTGGAATTGGGGATGGAACTTCACGGTGTTCAACGGGCGCAACAAGCCTGTGGATGTCCGTTTGGAACAGCCGGAACCTCAACCCGGCGATGAAGCGATCACCGTGAGCTATGATGACAAACCCCAGGCTCGCAAGGGACCGGATCACACGCTGTATTGGGATGTGAACGTGCCCGCCGGGGGAAAGTCCATGGTGCGCCACGGCGTGACCATCTCCGCTCCCCAGGATCTGAAAGTGCGCCCCGGCATGTAACCGCCCGAGTACGGCGCAAGGAGTACGGCGCGGGGGAACCTCCGCGCCGTTTTTCGTCGACCTCAACCATGCAGGAGCTTCTTCATGCCCTTACGCCACCCTGTTGTTGCCGGACGTTTCTATACCGCCGATTCCGACGCTCTGCGCAACGAAGTCACGGGACTGCTGGGCAGCCCCCGCGAAACTCCCGTTGCTCCGCTTATGGTGATGCTGCCCCACGCCGGGTACGTTTATTGCGGCAGCATTATCGGGGAAACCCTGTCCCGTGTCCGACTGCCGGAAACCGTCTTTCTGCTGGGCCCCAACCATACGGGACGGGGGGTTCCGCTCTCGGTATGGCCTGACGGCCGCTGGTTCACCCCGCTGGGCCCGGTGGACGTCGACGCCGCACTGGCCGCGGCCGTCGTCGACGCCGGCGTCGGCTTTCTGCCGGATACGGAAGCCCACCGGATGGAACATTCTCTGGAAGTTCTGCTGCCGTTTCTGCAACT
>CASQEL010000271.1 GCA_949427775.1 uncultured Desulfovibrionaceae bacterium | reverse complement strand
CCGGCGGGGTGTGGGGCGGAGCCCCACATCTTTTGGAGCATTTCAACCGTGAACTACTCAAGTAATCCGCCTGCCGCAAAGCCGCTCTTTTCCGTCTCGCGGCGTTGCAAGGCCGCCATTGACCTTGCGGCAGGTTCACTACGGCTTCGGCCAATGTTTGCCTTGCGCCTTGCGGGCCGAAAAAATGCGGCTTTTCGCTGACGGCGTTGTAATGATGGCTGATCCTGGGGACTTTCATGGATTGACGGGAACACGGGAGAGCGGCCGCACGCGCGGCGGTTGCCGTTTCCGTCGCGGAACAGGGAAAGGCCCCCCGGCTGACGCCGCGGGGCCTTGTATCGGATTCGCTATTGCTGCAGCGGCACGGCCGCCGAAAATCGGGAGAGGGACTATTCTTCCTCTTCCGCGCCTTCCCACTTGATGAAGCCGGGGGTGACGTTGGTCATGGCGTTGACGATCAGTTCCACCAGGCCGCCGTAGGCGAACATGTTTTTATTGTACAGATCGTTGTGCTCCAGCATTTCGCGGATCTGGCCCTTGCAGTTGGAGCAGGGAGCGCAGATGTACTTCTTGGTTTCCGGTCCCAGGCAGTCTTCAAAGGCCGCGCAGATCTGCTGCATCTTTTTGCGTCCGGAGATGTTGCCGCGCCAGGCTTCAATGTTGTTGCGGGTCATGATGGCGAAGCCGCTGCCGCCGCCGCAGCAGTAGTTGTCCACGCCGTGGTGGGGCATCTCGCGGAACTGCGGGGCGATCTTGCGCAGAATCTCGCGCTGGGGTTCCACAATGCCCATCAGACGCACGATATTGCACGGGTCGTGCAGGGTGACGGGGAAGTTGTTGCGGGACGGATCCAGCTTGAGCTTGCCGGACATGACGATGTCGCGCAGCGTGACGTAGCAGCTTTCGCGCGGCACCTGCAACTCGTAGGGGATGACGCGGTCGGCGATGACGGTCAGGGCCTTGTGGGCATGGCCGCATTCGCCGATGACGATTTTCTTGACGCCGAGCTTTTTGGCGGCCTGCATGTGCATGAGGGCCAGGCGCGCGGTCTGGGCGTCGTCGTAGAACACGCCGTAGTTCACGCCGTCATAGGCGGCGGCTTCGCTGCTCAGCGTCCAGGAAAGCCCGGCTTCCTGGAAGATCAGCGAAAAGGCGGCCACGTTTTCAGGCCAGGCCATGATTTCGCCGGCGTTGTGGATCAACAGGATGTCCGCGCCCTGCACGTCGAAGGGGGTGTGGATTTCCACGCCGGTGATTTCGGAATAATCCTCGTCGATAAATTCGACGTTGTCCTGCACCACGCTGGGGGTCATGCCCGTGGAGGAGCCGACCTTCATCTGGTTCATGGTGCCTTTCTGGTGCAGTTCCGGCGGATAGAAGCCCATTTCCTGGCTGAACAGCTTGCGCAGTTCACGGGCGATCAGGCCGTTGTCCACGCCGATGGGGCAGGTCTGGGCGCAACGGCGGCAGAGGTTGCAGCGATAGGACAGTTCGGCCAGGCGCACCACAGTCTTCCAGTTCAGGCCGATGTCGCCGTAGCGCCATTTGGCGAGCGGTTCTTTTTTGACGTACTGCTTGTAGATGCGGCGGAAGATTTCCGACCGGAAGTTGGGGCGGTACATTTCATTATGGCCGGACATTTCGTACAGGTGGCAGGCGTCGGAGCAGGAGTTGCACTGGGCGCAATAGTCCATGCTGGTTTCGAGCATGGGGAGGAAGGTCCAGTTGTTTTCCTTGCTGAACAGCTTGCGCATGCCGTCAAGGAACTTGTTGACCAGCTCTTCTTCTTCGGCCGGGGTCTGCGGCTTGGGAATGTTCAGCACGCACACGTCGTCAAGAATGCAGGCGACTTTTTCCTTCTGCTCATCGGTGAAGGGGGTCCACTCGAACTTCTCCTCATCAATGGGCAGGTTGGGAATGTCCTTGATATCAATGGAAATCATCTGCCCTTCGGCAGTGGAGACGTCTTTCAACTCAAGATCTTTTTTCATGTTCAACTCCCTAGTCGTTCTTGGGGGCAGCGGGATTGGTCGTGGCCACATCAGCCCAGGTCTTCTTGCCGTCGCCCGCGATGTGCGGCGCGGCCCAGGAGACGGGGAACTTGAGCGCGGCGTCGATCTTTTTCTGATTGGCGGCGCTGAAGCTGGTGGGTTCGTCGCCCCACCTGATGTCATGGTAGGTGAAATACTTCATGATCAGATGCCCCATATGGGTGGCCGGAATCCAGAGCATCAGCAGAAAGCCGATGAACAGATGCACGCCGAACGCGGTGCTGCCGAGGGGAGCGAAGTTGAAGGTGATCAGGTTGGCCAGAAAATCCCGGCTCAGCACGTAGAAGGAAGGGTTGACGGACCAGGCGCCCAGGCCGATGAGGGCGTAGAAAATGAACGCGCCGAGATTGAAAAAGTGTTCGGGCGTCGTATATTTGCTCAGCCCCTCGTCGGAGACGCGACGCTGGATGAGTCCGATGCCGCCGCCGATGATGCCCAGCATGCCCAGCATGCTGACGGCGTTGATGACATTGCCGAGAAATACGATGAAGCCGTTGTTTTCCGCCCCCGCGATTTTGGCCACGGCCGTGATCAGGGTCAGGAAAATGCCGCCCATGAGCATGTACAGGCCCAGATGGAAGGGATAGGTGCGGAACCACAGTTTGATGTTGTGTTTGAAGGTGGCGTGCAGAAAAAGCACTTCTTCAAGCAGGGCCAGGATATCGCCCTTGACGTCGTGGGCACGGGGCTTGCTCCACCAGTCGATTCCTTCCATAAAGCTGCCTCCATAGGCCGCCTTGCGGCCTTCATGGGGCACGGGATAGAGCTCCCAGCGTACATGCAGCGGGCTCGCGGCAAGGTAGGAACGGACTTTGAGGAAGGCAATTACGCAAAAGCCGAGTATTGCCGCATAGGCAATAACATAAAACAGGGTGGTCATAGTTTGTCTCCCAAAATTCAGGCGATGCGCTACACATCGTGGGGGTTACTGCGGCTGTCGACGGAAAAACGGCACGACCGCCTTCCGGTTCAGCCGCCGCCTCAAGTGATGCGGACGCCGCCGCGGTCCATGCCGTGGGCGTGTCCGTCGGAAGTTTCTGCCGTGCTTTTCCTCCTGTGTGGGTTCTGTGCGGATGACCCGTTTCGCTGCGGACAATATGCGGAAAAAACCTGACGGCACGCGGAACAACCGGACCGGGAAAACACATGTAGCGGAGCCTTTCCGAATACAAATGTGTCTTGTCGGGCGGTTGTCAATGCCGTGCTTGGATATTCATTTCTTCTATCATGGAAACCGGAAAAAGCAAAGATGATGGGCGTAACATCAGCAATTCTAATTTTGAAGTTACAGAGCCTTTTCCGCTGGCGGCTGCCGTTTTTAAGAGCTGGGAGGGTGTTGAAATGCTTCAAAAGATGTGGGGCTCCGCCCCACACCCCGCCGGGGGCATGATGCCCCCGGCCCCCCCATTTTGCCGGCCGGCGCTTTGCGCCGGCCGGCCATTGGGGGTGCAGGGG
>CASQEL010000270.1 GCA_949427775.1 uncultured Desulfovibrionaceae bacterium | reverse complement strand
GATCGACGGTCAGCGATTCCAGTCGGGCCAGCGTCAGAATCATCTGGCGCGCGCCTTCCAGCAACGCCTGCTGCCCGGCGTCCATCGGGCGCACCAGCGCCTTGAGCTTCAGCGACGGATTGATGTTCAGTTCCGCCCGAATGGTGCGCACGGCCACGATGACGCCCTGGATAAATTCCATATGTCCGGCCTCTTCCGGCCGCAAACAGTCCGGACGGGCGGTCGGGTAAGGTTCGCACGCGAGATCCGCGCCTTCGCCGCCGGGCAGCGCCTGCCGGATTTCGGCGGTGACGAAGGGCATCAACGGATGCAGCAGCACCAGCATTTCCCGCAATGTCGTCCACAGCACGAACTGGGCGGCGGGCTTGCGGGCCTCGTCCTGCATGTCGGGCTTGATCAGCTCCAGATACCAGTCGCAGAATTCGTTCCACAGGAATTTGTACCCGCCCTGGGCCGCGTCGTTGAAGCGGTATTCGTTCAGGGCCGCATCCATGGATTCCTTGAGGATTTCCAGGCGATGCAGAATCCATTGATGGTGCAGTCCTTCCACCCGCCCCAGGGCCACGGGCGCGGGCGGCGTGTCCGGCAGGTTCATAAGCGCGAAGCGGGCGGCGTTCCACAGCTTGTTGACAAAGTGTCGATACCCTTCGATGCGCTCCTCGGACAATTTGATGTCCCGCCCCATGGCCGCGAAGGCCGTCAACGTGAAGCGCAGCGCGTCGCACCCGTACTTGTCGATCATTTCCAGAGGATTGATGACGTTCCCCGTGGATTTGGACATTTTTCGACCTGTGGCGTCCCGCACCAGCGCGTGCAGATAGACGTGGCGGAACGGCGCCTGATCCATAAAGTGCAGTCCCATCATCATCATACGGGCGACCCAGAAGAAGAGGATGTCGAATCCTGTCACCAGCACGGAGGTGGGATAGAAGGTCGCCAGTTCCCGCGTCTTGTCGGGCCAGCCCATGGTGGAGAAGGGCCACAGGGCCGAAGAGAACCACGTGTCCAGCACATCCTCATCCTGCTCCAGATCGGTACAGCCGCAGGACGTGCAGCGGGCGGGGTCCTCTTCCGCCACGATGAGCGCCCCGCACTCCCGACAGGTCCAGGCCGGAATACGGTGCCCCCACCAAATCTGGCGGCTGATGCACCAGTCACGGATGTTGTCCAGCCAGTTGTAGTAGGTCTTCAGCCAGGCTTCGGGGAAAATTCGGGTCAGCTCGGGCACGGCGGCGCGGGCGCGTGGGGCCAGCTTGGTGGCGGCCACGAACCACTGGGTGGACACATGCGGCTCCACCACAGTCTGACAACGGTAGCAGTGGCCCACGGCGTGCTCGATGTCCTCCACCTTCACCAGATCGCCCGCGGCCTCGATATCGGCCACAATGCGTTCCCGGCAGGCGTCTTTGGTCAGTCCGGCATACGGACCGGCCGCTTCCTTCATCACGCCGTTGTCGTCGATGACCTGCAGAAATTCCAGATGATGGCGACGTCCCAGTTCCCAGTCGTTGTGGTCGTGGGAAGGAGTCACCTTGAGCGCGCCGGTGCCGAACTCCCGATCCACGTAGTTGTCGGCGATGATCGGCACCTCCCGGTTCAGGATCGGCACCACAGCCTTGCGACCGACAAGATCCCTGTAACGTTCGTCTTCAGGGTGCACGCAGACGGCCGTGTCGCCGGGAATGGTTTCCGGGCGCGTGGTGGCGATGGTCAGGTAGCCGGAACCGTCGGCCAGACGATAGCGAATGTGCCACAGGCGGCCCCTGTGATTGGCGTGCTCCACCTCGTCGTCGGCCAGCGCCGTATGGCAGCGGGCGCACCAGTTGATGATGTAGTCGCCCTTGTAAATATATCCCTGCCTGTAGAGATCCACAAACACCTTGCGCACGGCGCGGGACAGGCCCTCGTCCATGGTGAAGCGCAGGCGCGTCCAGTCCACGGAGGCCCCCATGGCCCGAATCTGATCCAGAATGCGATGGCCGTAGTCCTCCCGCCATTCCCAGACCCGCTCCACGAACGCTTCCCGGCCCAGATCCCGGCGATTCCGGCCTTCCCCGGCCAGGGCGCGTTCCACCACGTTCTGGGTGGCGATGCCCGCATGATCCGTGCCCGGCACCCAGAGCACCTTTTTGCCCTTCTGACGGGCATGACGGCAGAGCACGTCGATCAACGTCAGGTTCAGGGCATGCCCGATATGCAACATCCCCGTCACGTTGGGCGGCGGAATGACGATGGAATACGGTTCGCCGGGACCGTCGGGATCAGGGGTGAAGGTCTTGTTCTCTTCCCAATGCGCGCGCCATTTGGCCTCCACGTCATGGGGTTCGTAGCCTTTGGGGAGCATGTTCTCCGCCATGGTTGCTTTCTCCGGAAAAGGTGGGAATACTTCTCGCCGGGACTCCGCCCCGGGTACGCGGCCATGTGTCGATCCACGCCGACGTCGGTCCGTCCCGCCACCGACGGACAGGAGCCGTGCGGGTCGTCCCTTGCCGTCAGAAACAGGGACGAAAAAAATTTCATCGGCGCGGCTGTTTGTCAAACCGCATTTCTCTCCGCGCCGGGCGCTTTTGTTGCATCCCCCAAGGATATTCCAGATGGAACACGCAGTATACATACTTTGGGACGACGCGCATATCTGGGGGCTTATCGCCTGGCGCGCGGCTGTCGTCATGCGACTGCCGTACCGTTTGATCAAGGCAGAAGAAATAGCCCAAGGCGCGCTTTCTGGCAAGCCGCCCGCTCTGCTCCTTGTCCCCGGCGGCACGGCGCGTCTCAAGGCGCGGGCCCTGGGCGAGGCCGGACGGGAAGCCGTGCGCGCCTATGTGGCCGGAGGCGGCCACTACCTGGGTTTCTGCGGGGGGGCCGGACTGGGCCTGACCGGAGATACGGGACTGCGCCTGTGCCCCTGGTCCCGCGCGGGGTACGCCGATCGTTTCCAGCATCTGGTTTCCGGACATGTGCGTTCCCGGCTCTCCGGGCATGCCCTGTGCCCGCCCGCCGCGGCGGACGGCGCGAGGCATGCCGCATCCCTGCCCGTGTGGTGGCCGGGACGTTTCGCGCCCCGACAGGGCGATGCTGTGGAAGTGCTGGCCACGTACGAGACTCCCGACGCCGATCTGTGGGTGGCCGACCTGCCCCTGAGCGCCCTGCCTCAAGATATTTTCGGCGCCTGGCAGGCTCTGTACGGCGTCAACATGCGGGCCGACTTCCTGGCGGAACAGCCCTGCGTGCTGCACGGCCGCTATGGTCGGGGCAGTTATACCCTGAGCTACTCCCACCTGGAAACTCCCGGTTCGCCGCAGGCCAACGCCTGGCTGGCCCATCTGCTGCGCCGGTTGGCCGGGCTGTCCCCACAGACGGAGGTCACGCCGCCCTGGGACGTGGCGGCACAGCCGATCCGCTGGCCCGAAACGCCCGACACCGCCGCGCTGCATGCCGCGCGGCGGACGCTGGCCGGACTCATGGAAACCGGCATGGCGCACAATCTGCTGTTCCGGCGCACGGAATGGCTGCACGG
>CASQEL010000269.1 GCA_949427775.1 uncultured Desulfovibrionaceae bacterium | reverse complement strand
AGTGAACCTGCCGCAAGGTCCATGCCGGTCCTGCAACGCCTCGGGACGGGAAAAGGCGGCGTTGCGGCAGATGGAGTAGTGAGGGCTGCCCCTAAACAATCGTGTACCCGCCGTCGGCCATCCAGAGCGCCCCGGTGACGAAACCGGCCTCATCGGCGGCCAGAAAGGCGATGACCTCCGCGATTTCCTCGGGCCGTCCGAAGCGTTTGAGCGGTTGCAGGGCCAGAAAGCCTTGCAGGCCCGCGGCTTCATCTCCGGTGTCCCGCGCTCCGGAATGCAGGCCGGGCGTATCGACCGTGCCCGGCCCCACGGCGTTGACCCGGATATTGTACGGCATCAGGGAAATGGCCGCTGCGCGGGTAAAGGAAGCCACGCCGCCCTTGGAGGCATGATAGGCCGTGTATCCCGGCGATCCCACCACCGCAAAGGTGGAACAGACGTTCACCACGGAGCCGCCCTTTCCGGCCTCGATCATCAGTCGCGCCGCGTTGCGGGTGAACATGAACATGCTCGTCAGGTTGGTGCGCAGCACCGCGTCGAACTCCTCCACAGTCGTGTCCAGGAGGGGCTTGTTCAACTGCCATCCCGCGTTGTTCACCACGATATCCGGCGCTCCCCAGGCATGCAGGGTGGTTTCCAGAACCCGCTCGACCTGCGCTTCCACAGTCACGTCGCAGGCGCAGAACAGCGCCTGTCCGCCCCGCTCCCGGATGGCCGCGACCACGCTTTCGCCGTGCGCGACATCGCGATCCGCCACGACCACGCGCGCGCCCTCGTCCGCAAACCGTCGCGCCGTGGCCGCGCCGATGCCGTTGGCCGCCCCGGTAATAACCGCGATGTTATCCCGCAATCCCATATGTGTTCTCCTTTTTCCCGAATGGAAACACGTCCCCCCGCTTTCCCGCGCGAGGCCGGGGGATCGGCGTTTCGCCTCCGCCGCGCGCTTCCCCGTCAGTGCCGCAACAGCACGCTCAACAGGCGGGCGATGTACGGGGCGAGCAGCACGATGGCGTAGAGGCGCACCAGATGGTAGACCAGCACAATGGGCGCTTCCCCGCCCATTTCGGACGAGAGGCCCATGATGGCGTTGAGTCCGCCGGGACTGGTGGCCAGATACGCCCCGCTGACCGAAAGCACGCCGCTGCGGGCCACAATCCAGGCGCACAGGCACCCGGCCAGCAGAATCAGCAGCGTGGAGCCGAGCAGCACGGGCCACGTCTCGCGCACGGCCAGCAGCATGCCGGGCTTGTACATATTGCCGACAATGACCCCCACGCAGATGTAGACCGGCAGTTGGAGCCAGTGCGGCACATCCGCGGACGGCATCTGCGAAAAGGTATTGAACAGCACCACGGCGATCATCGCCCCGGTCATGGCCCCGCCGGGCAGTTTCAGGCAGTCGAAGAGCACCCCGCCCGCCGCGCCGACGGCAAAAAGCACAGGAAGCGTAGCCATACGCGCCTTTCGCAACCCCGCTAGTTCCTTACATAGTTCAACAATCCCCCGGCCCGGATGATCTCCAGTTCCTTGGGGGACAGATCATTGCGCGCGGCGATGTCGCCCACGCCCCGCACCCGGAGCGGCACCTCGCCGCCCGGCGTCAATGTCGCCGCGGGAATGGTCACGGCCGCGCCCGCGGGGATGCTGTCGTAGTCCTCCGGCCGGACGAAAAGCAGCGGCAGGATGCCGAAATTCACCAGATTTGCCCGGTGGATGCGGGCCAGGGAACGGGCCAGCACGGCCCGCACGCCAAGATGGCGCGGCGCCAGCGCCGCGTGTTCGCGGCTGGACCCCTGGCCGTAATTTTCCCCGGCCACGATGATCCCGTTGCCCGCGGCGCGGGCGCGGGCCGCGAATCCGGCATCTACCCGGCCGAACACGTGTTCGGCGATGGCGGGCACGTTGGAGCGCAGGGCCGTGATTTCCGCCCCGGCGGGCATGATGTGGTCCGTAGTGATGTTGTCACCCAACTTGATGACTACCGCGGCTTCCACAGTGTCGTCCAGCGGGGGGAACGTTTCCAGGGCCACGATGTTGGGACCGCGCAGCACCTCCACCGAGGAGCCGTCGGCGGGCGGATCCACAAACAGGTGGCGGATGGACGGCGCGCGTTCGGGCAGTTCCGGTTGCGCCGGAGGCGTGCCCCATCCGGCCGGATCGGTGAACTCCCCGTGCAGGGCCGCCTGGGCCGCCGTGACCGGACTGACGAGATAGACCTTGCCGTCTCTGGTGCCGCTGCGGCCCTCGAAATTGCGGTTGAACGTGCGCACGCTCACGCCGCCGGAGACGGGCGACCCGCCCATGCCGATGCACGGCCCGCAGGCGCACTCCAGCAACCGCGCGCCGCTGTCCAGAAGATCCGTCAGCAGTCCTTCGGCCGCGAGCATGCGCAGCACCTGTTTGGAACCGGGGGAAATGCTCACGTCCGTGGCCGGACAGGTCCGGCGACCGGCCAGCACCCGCGCCACACGCTTGAGGTCGGCGTAGGAGGAGTTGGTGCAGGAGCCGATGGCCACCTGATCCACCTTCAGGCCCGCCAGTTTCGCCACCGGCGTGACGCGGTCGGGCATGTGCGGCTGCGCGACCAGGGGCTCCAGCGCGGAGAGATCGATGTCGATGGTTTCATCGTAGGTCGCGTCGGCGTCGGCGGCGAGTTCCCGCCAGTCCTGTTCCCGGCCCTGGGCGCGCAGGAAGGCGCGGGTCACGTCGTCGCTGGGGAAAATGGACGTGGTGGCGCCCAGCTCCGCCCCCATGTTGGTGATGGTGGCCCGATCCGGCACGCCGAGCGTGGCCACGCCCGGTCCGGCGTATTCAAAGACCTTGCCCACGCCGCCCTTGACGGTCAGCAGACCCAGCAGATGCAGAATGATGTCCTTGGCCGTGGCCCAGCCGGTGAGGCGTCCGGTCAGGCGAACCCGCACGATCCGGGGCATGGTCAGGCTGTAGGGCTGCCCGGCCATGGCCAAGGCCACGGACAGGCCGCCCGCGCCCATGGCGAGGCTGCCCATGCCGCCGCCCGTGGGCGTATGGCTGTCCGATCCCAGCAGGGTCGCGCCGGGAACGGCGAAATTTTCCAGATGCAACTGATGGCAGATGCCGGTGCCCGGCGCGGAAAACACCGCGCCGAAGCGCGCCGCCGCGGTGCGCAGGAACCGGTGATCGTCAGGATTGCGGAAGCCCATTTGCAGGGTGTTGTGATCCACATAACTGACTGAGAGATCGGTTTTGACACGCGGAACGCCCATGGCCTCGAACTGGAGCCAGGCCATGGTGCCCGTGGCGTCCTGCGTGAGGGTCTGATCCATGCGCAGGGCGATTTCCGCTCCCGGCTCCATCCGGCCGGACACAAGATGCGCGGCCACTATCTTCTGAGTGATGTTCATGCCCATCCCGGTGCATCCTTTCTCAAAGAGGGTTGAGGGTCCATCCATATCGGACGGCTATCCTAAAAGGCTTCCCCCGGCAAGGCAAGCCGCCTTGCCGCGATCCCGCGCGGAGGCGGATGCCGGAAAACAGCGCCGC
>CASQEL010000268.1 GCA_949427775.1 uncultured Desulfovibrionaceae bacterium | reverse complement strand
ACCAGGGTGCGGGCCTCGGCGAACAGGCGGCGCAACGCCGCCTCCCGCGGCAGGTGCAGAAAATGCCGGGCGGCGTGGCTGTGGCTCTCGTCGAAGCTCAAACATTCCAGTTCGCCCAGCCGGTAGCGCGTGGTATGCACGTACAGACCGTCGGTCCCGGCCCCGTCTTCCATGCAGGCTTCAAACACGCCCTGCCCCAGGGCCGTGGCGGTTTCCGCCATACCGATGCACAGCAACGGGCGCGGAAGATCGTCGGGCAGCCTGCCCGCCAGCAGGCGCTGCGCCCGGAGCATGGCCGAGGGACGCACCGGCAGGTGCTTGCCCAGCACCCGGCTGACGAAAAGAAAGCCCCGCCGGGGATTGTTGCGGGCCGCGAAGCCGGTCAGGGCGTCCAAATCCATGTCGCCCCCGTCCGCCGTCACTTCCAGACGTCCGGTCACAAGCTCTATGATACGGGTCATACACCTTCCCAGAGGCAGGGCGCGTTGAGAGCATCACCCGCGGCAGGCGCAACGGACCGGCGGCACGCTTGCGGGAAACGCTTCACGCATCGCGCGCCGCCGGACAGACGCCGCAACGGAAAACTCCGTCCGCACCACAGGTCCGAAGACGCGCCGCGCGGGGCATATCCGCAATATTTCCAGTAATTACACGTTAAGACCGAAGCCGCGGGCCAGAGCGCCCAAGCCGCCGTCATAGCCCTGCCCCACCGCCTTGAACTTCCATTCGTCATTGTGGCGGTAGACTTCGCCGAAGATCATGGCCGCGTTGGTGCAGGCGTCTTCGGACAGATCGAACCGGGCTATTTCCTCATTGTTGCCGCGATTGACCACGCGGATGAAGGCGCGGGAAACCATGCCGAAATTCTGGCCCCGGTTTTCGGCCTCATGGATGGTCACGGCAAAAGCCAGCCGGACGATGTCGGCGGGGAGCTTCTTCAAATCCACCCGGATGGCCTCGTCGTCGCCCTCGCCCTCGCCGGTGCGGTTGTCGCCGGTGTGCTCCACACTGCCGTCGGAGCTTTTGAGATTGTTGTAGAAAATGAATCCGCCGTCACTGGGCACCTTGCCCTCGGCGTTGAGCATGAAGCAGGAGGCGTCCAGATCAAACGCGGCCCCGTCGGTGGCGCGGGCGTCCCAGCCCAGGCCCACCAGCACGGATTCCAGGCCCGGCGCTTCTTTGGAAAGAGAGACGTTGCCACCTTTGGAAAGAGAAATAGCCATAAAAACAACTCCTTGGAGTATATATACATTGATGTCGCGTGTTCCGCGGCAGGACGCGCCGCTGCCTTCCGGCGCGTTTTCGCGAAAACCGTTACAATATCGCCCGGATGCCCGGAACCAGCTCTTCCACGGTCCGACCGCTGGTGGGCTCTCCGATGGCGTGCATCTTCCACTCACCGTTGTGGCGGTAGACCTTGGCCATGATCATGGCCGTGTGCGCGCCGCCGCCGGACAGGGTGAAACGCGCAATTTCCGTGTCGTCCACGCCGTTGAGCAGGCGGCAGTAAGCGTTTTCCACCTCGTCGAATGTCTGGCCCCGGAAGCTGTTCACAGTGAACACGATGGCGGCCACGGCGGGGGCCATGTTCGTGAGATCCACACGGATCTGTTCGTCGTCGCCCTCGCCCTCGCCGGTGAGGTTGTCGCCGGTGTGCACCACGCTGCCGTCCCGGCTTTTCAGTTTGCCGAACCACACGATGTCCAGGGGCTGCCCGGCCGCGTCGAACATGACGGCTGAGGCGTCCAGATCGATGCTCGCGTCCCCGGAGAAAAAGCCCAGAATACCCTTTTTCCGGGCCGCGTCCCATCCCAAGCCCATGACGACCTTGCTCAACGCCGCGCCGCTTTCCTTCTCCAGGGATATTTTTTGCCCTTTGGTCAGATTGATGGCCATAATATTTGTTCTCCTGTCGTATCCCGCCCCCCGGGCAGCGCCGTGCTTTCGGGCGGCGCCACACGCATACTTTGCGACAATACGCGCTGCACCGGCTCTACAGTTGGAAATCCGCGGGGTTCTGTCCCAGTTCCGCGCATATTTCCCGGACCACGGCCTTCTCGTCATCGTCGAAATTGCCGTCGGCCGCGCCGATGGCGCAACAGACGCGGATAACCAGCCGCGCTTCGTCGGGGCGCTTTTTCAGCCTGCTGATCACCTGGAGGCATTCACCCTTGCCGATGACGGGATCGAAACTGAAGTTGCCGGAATACTTTTCAAACAGCGCGATGACCTCGCTGGTGTCGAACACGCTGAGCACGTCGCTGTGCTTCATGAAGCCGATCATTTTCTGTTTTTCCTCGCTGGAAATGTTGCCGTCGGCGGCGGCCACCAGAGCGCAGGAGGCCACTGTCGCGGCCAGAAAATCCTTGTTTTTGAACTTGACGACTTCCGTTTTCAGGGTATTTGTCGTTTCCTTGACCCATGTTGCGAATTTATCAAGCATGACGCTTTTTCTCCTTGCGGTATTTTCAAACGGCCCGTCCGCCGATTCCCGATGCGCCCGCCCCGCTTTCACGCGCTGGCCGTCCGCGGCAACGGATGCGCGCGGAAGTCGAGTTTTCGCGGCGGCCGGGCGCGGGGGAACAGTATTCATCCATAGCGCGCATACGACGCGTCGCCTTGTCCGGCCTCCACAGGTCCGTCCGTACATACAGTGTTATACGCTCCATCGCCGAATCGCAAGCGCAACGCCGGATTTTCCGGCATGCCGGCCCGCGTCCGGAAGCGGATTGCCGCCGCCCCGCTCCGTCACCGCAACGCGACGGCGACAGGGTCACGGGCAACGTCTCCGCGCCAAACGACGAACACGCGCTTTCGTCCACACCCAACCATAGCAGAAACAACTATCGGGGATCAACAGCGGCGGCAAATATTACAGAATATGACGAACTGTAACTTCGGCATGCGAAAGCGCCGCCCCGGCGGCGCGGGCGGTCCGGTCGCCGGGGAAAGTCCGTTTTACGCGCCTCTTCCCTTGCGACCGGAAGCGGAGAACGCTAAGATTCCTTCCTGTCGCCCCTCAATCCTCTAACCCTGTGAACACCATGTCGCTGAAACAACGCCTGGGCCTGACCGAAGAGCCCATTTTTCTCATGGACGGCTCGGCCTTCATCTACCGGGGTTTTTATGCCAACAGGAGCATGCAGCGCTCGGACGGCTTTCCCACCAACGCACTGCTGGTAGTTTCTCGCATGCTGCTGCGCATCCTGCGGGAAGAGCAGCCCCGGCACTTCGTCTTCGTGCTCGACGGCCGGGGCAAAAACTTCCGCCACGAGCTGTTCCCGCTGTACAAGGCCAACCGCGATGCGACGCCGGAAGACCTCATCCGCCAAATCGACCCCATCGAACGCCTGGTGCGGACTCTGGGACTGGCCCTGGAGGTCTCCGAAGGCTGCGAGGCCGACGACTGCATCGCCTCCCTGACGGCCCGCTTTTCCAAGGATCGTCCGGTGATCATCGTCGGCGCGGACAAAGACCTGCGCCAATGCCTCGCGCCGGGCATCTTTCTGTGGGATCCGGCCGGCAAGGAAGA
>CASQEL010000267.1 GCA_949427775.1 uncultured Desulfovibrionaceae bacterium | reverse complement strand
GGCGTCGGCGCGGACATTGATCCTCTGGCCGTGGAAAACGCCCGGGAAAATCGGACGCTCAACGGCGTGCGGGGCTTTGAAATTCTGTCGGGCAGCACGGAAGCCGTGGCGGGCCGCGCTTTCGATCTCGTTCTGGCCAATATTCTGGCCCGTCCCTTGCGGGAATTGGCCCCGGATATAGTAAAGCTTCTGCGTCCCGGGGGATGCCTTGTACTTTCGGGATTGCTGGAAGTGCAGGCGGATGATGTGGAGGCCGCGTATACAGCCCTGGGCCTTCCCTGCGCCCGAAGAATCGTGGAAGGCGATTGGACGGCCCTGGTGTGGGAATAGCCGCGACGCATCCGTTTCTGTGGCTGTCGGGTTGCAGCGCCGGGTATCCCGCCGCGGGTTTTCACGGGGAAACTCCGTGTACGGCATCATGAACAAACATTGCAGTATGCGGATACAATCTGTCGTCATGGCATATTTCTCAGATATGCGGAGATTGCTCTTTCGCGGATCACGGGCGGAGTCCGCAATCTGAACGCTCTCGTTGATGCATATGCGCAAATCTTCTTTTGCGCCTCGGAGCACAAAAGAAGAGATGGAAGCGGTGGAAAACATGAAGAACAACGCCGCTTTACCCCGGATGTGTTTTCAGGTATTTTTATCCGGAATTGGAGAGTGTACTTTCCGGATTCGGAATGCCGGAACGATGATCTGCGATGAAACTTCAGTCAACCCTTCAAAAATAGTGTGAATATTCTATGAAAAAATTTACTGTCGCCGTGCATGGTCTTGGAAATATCGGTCGTCGTGCTGTGGAAGCCGCCCTTGCCGCCCCCGATTGCGAATGTTTGGGGGTGATTCGTCGTCGGGAATCGTTGGGAACTTCCGGGGATGCGCTCAGGGGGCTCCCGGAGTTTGCGGATATTGACGGTTTGACGGCCGCCAAAGGGCGTCCCGATGTGGTGATTCTGTGCGGCCCGTCGCGCGGCATTCCGACTACCGCCGTGGATTTTCTGGGCAAAGGCTTCTCTACCGTGGACAGCTTTGACATTCACAGCGATATTCCCACGGAGGTGCCCCTGTTGCATAAGGCCGCCGTGGCCGGCAAGGCGGTCAGCATCACCGCCGCCGGATGGGACCCCGGCACCGACTCCGCTGTGCGTGCTCTGTTTGAGGCCATGGTTCCTGTGGGAACCACGTTCACCAATTTCGGCCGGGGGCGCTCCATGGGCCATTCCGTGGCGGCGCGGGCCATCCGTGGCGTGGCGGATGCCGTGTCCATCACCATTCCCGTCGGTGGCGGCCGACACTCGCGGCTGGTATACGTGCTGTTGGAAAATGGGGAGACACTGGATGCGGTGCGGCAGCGTATTCAGGCAGACGCGTATTTTGCGCACGATCCGTTGGAGGTGCGCGAGTGCAAGACCGCCCTGGAGCTGGCCTCGGTGGCGGATCAATCACATGGTCTGCTCATGGAGCGCACCGGCGCATCCGGCATGACCGACAATCAGATTTTGAGCTTCGATATGCGCATCAATAATCCCGCGCTTACGGCGCAGATCCTGCTTTCCTGCGCGCGGGCCGCCACACGTATGGATGCGCCGGGATGCTACACGCTGATCGACATTCCTCCGGTCAAGCTGTTGCCCGGAGAACGTATGGATCACATCGCCCGTCTGGTATAGCGGGGCGTTTGTGACGGCGTATCCCTCTGTTCCGCTGATCATCAAGGGAGAACAGAGGGATACGCGCAGAGGCGAACCCCGGCCTGTGCGGTGAATCAGGGGGGGTATGGGCAAGAGGGCAGCGCGGAGCTTGCGAACGCCGGGAACGGCATGGCCCCCTCATTGGCCGAGGCCTCTTGCAAAAGCGTCCTCCGTGCGGAAGGCGATGCGGATAAAATACAAGGAAAGCGCGCGAGAACTCTATTTGCCCATGGCGTTCATGAAGTCCTTGTTGCTCTTGGTTCCCCGCATTTTGTCCAGGAGAAATTCCATGCTGTCGATGGAGGACATGGGAGCCAGAATCTTGCGGAGTATCCAGACGCGGTTGAGCACATCGTCGGGCAACAGCAGGTCTTCCTTGCGGGTGCCGGTGCGGTTGATGTCGATGGCCGGGAAAACGCGCTTTTCCGCCAGGTGGCGGTCCAGATAAATTTCCATGTTGCCGGTGCCCTTGAATTCTTCGAAGATGACTTCATCCATGCGGGATCCGGTATCGATCAGGGCGGTAGCGATGATGGTCAGACTGCCGCCTTCTTCAATATTGCGGGCGGCGCCGAAAAAGCGCTTGGGCCGTTGCAGAGCGTTGGCGTCCAGGCCGCCGGAAAGCACGCGGCCCGAAGACGGCGTCACGGCGTTGTAGGCGCGCCCGAGGCGTGTGATGGAATCCAGCAGGATGACGACATCCCGCTTGCGCTCCACCAGTCTTTTGGCTTTTTCAAGCACCATCTCGCAAACCTGCACATGCCGCTGCGGGGGTTCGTCAAACGTGGAGCTGATGACTTCCGCTTTCTTGACCGTGCGCTCCATGTCGGTGACTTCTTCCGGGCGTTCGTCGATGAGCAGAACGATGAGATAGACTTCGGGATTGTTGGCGTTGATGGCGTTGGCTATGGACTGGAGAAGAATCGTTTTGCCGGTTCGGGGCGGGGCGACGATGAGCCCGCGTTGTCCCCGGCCTATGGGAGCCATGATGTCGATGACTCTGTTGGAGAGATTTTTCTCTCCGTTTTCCATAACCAGCTGGTGATCGGGGTAGATGGGGGTGAGGTTGTCGAAGAGAACGAGATTTTTGGCGTGTTCCGGTGGTTCAAACCCGATTTCCGTCACCTTGAGAAGCGCAAAATAGCGTTCTCCCTCCTTGGGCGGGCGGATTTGCCCGGAAACGACGTCTCCCTTGCGCAGAGAAAAGCGACGGATTTGCGAGGGAGATACGTAGATGTCGTCGGGGCCCGGCATATAACTGCACAGGGGGGAGCGCAGAAAGCCGAAGCCGTCCGGCAGAATTTCCAAAACGCCATCGCCGTAAATGGCCCCATTTTGTGACGCGCACGTCTGCAGGAGAGCGAAAATGAGTTCCTGTTTACGCATGGAGCTGGCGTTTTCAACATTGAATTGTTCGGCCAGTTCCATCAAGTCCTGCATGCTTTTGGTCTTGAGATCGGTCAGGCTCATGCCGTTTTCCGAAACCATGGGGGCAGTTTTCTTCTTCCGCATAAGAATCCAATAGGTTCGTGTGAAGATTACGAAATGACACAGCATGTCCGGGCGTGTCTGGCGACAGTCCGGATAGTGTCAGAAATGTTAGGGGACGTATAAAAGGCGCGAAGCAGCAGGGATACTATACTATACCATGACGCATGGCAAGAAAAACATCTGCGGAAAGCCTTTCTCAGCCTTCCGTTTCGTTCCCTTGCGGGGGCGGCATGTATACTGTCTGGATATGATCACGCAGTTCCTGCTCCGGCGTGCCCAACACTTCGGCGATTTCTCCCGTCACCAGCGCTGTCGCCTGTTCCAGAAGGCGGCGTTCGCCGAAAGACAATTCTTTGCTCCGGCCG
>CASQEL010000266.1 GCA_949427775.1 uncultured Desulfovibrionaceae bacterium | reverse complement strand
TTCATGTACGGCAGCACGAAGGGGCCGGTGATGGCCACATTGGCCACGGGAGCTCCGGAAACCATGCCGATGAGGGAGTTGGAAAACACCGCCGTGAGTCCCGCGCCGCCGCGCAGCCTGCGCCCCAGAATCTTGCCCGCTTCCATGAGCAGGCCCTCGACCTTGAAGATGCCCAGCAGGGAGCCGAACACCACGAACATGAAAACCTGATCGGCGCTGATGGACATGAACAATCCGTACAGGCCCGAAAGACCCACGCTGAGCATGGACACCACATAGTCAAAGTCGAAGGCCGGATGGTACAGCGGTCCGCTGAGCAGATGGCCGAGAAAAAAGTACGCCACGAAGGTTAACGCCACCAGCAGCAGCGGCAGCCCCCAGCTGAGCCATGAGCCCAGCGCCGTCGCCAGCATGAGGAAGATTCCCACGCCGAGCGCCGCCGTAGTCGGAAACCCCTGGGACATTTCCAGTTCTTCAATATTGCCATACACATATGCGCAGCAGGCCAGCGCCGCCAGAAGGCACAGGCACAGCCCCGCCCTGGCCGCGCGATTTTTCGCCTTGACGATGAAACTCATGAAAACCATCAGAAAGAGAAAGGCGAAGTGGATGGTCTGGTGTTCCCATTGGCTGAAATAGAGGTATTGCGGGGCGACGGCATGGTAGGCCACCATGGCAAGCCCCCCTACGGTCAAAATAGCCTTGGGCAGCGAGACGCTTTGCATCACAAGCTCCTTTGCGAGCCGGACCCCTCCGGGGGGAAAGGCACGGGTTGTGCGTGACTCCGGGGACAGCGCCGGCATGTTGCCGCTTTTGAAAATGTTTCCCGCCGCCTTGCCCCGCCGGGGGCTCTCGGGGAGGCGGGAAACCATGGGAAGGGACCCCTCTGCCCGGAAGGCTCCCTTCCTCCGGAACAGCGCCGTCGATCCGACGACGGAACGGATCGCCGCGGGGCTACAGGATGCCGGCTTCTTTGTAGGCGCGCAGCGCGCCGGGGTGGATGGCTTCCGGCGAGAAGCCCTTCACCAGACCGGCCCGGCTCATGAGGCCGCCCAGTGCGTGGTATTGAGCAAAGGCGTCGATGTTTTCGAGCATGGCCTTAGCCAGAACATAGGCGTATTCTTCGGGAAATTCCGGATGCGCGAAAACGCCGTGCAGATCCGCGCCGATCCAGATCGGCGTCTTCAGTCCTTCCACGGCTCCGGCGGGCACCTCGAAGGGGAACAGTTTGATATCCTTGGCCGCCGTGTTTTCCACAACCTGCCTGGTCCAGTCCAGATGGATCAGATTCCGGCCGGAAGCGAGAACTTCCACCGTTTGGGGCGCGGGCGAAAATTTGCCGGTGATGGGGTCCATGTACCCGCCGATGGCGGCGGCGTCCACCTGTCCGTTGATCAGGGCGGTGGCGGCTTCGGACGTGCCCACGAACTGGATTTTCAGGCTTTTGTAAAAGGCGTCGTCAAAACCGCACCGCAGCATCGCGTCCGGTTCATAGCCCCAGATGACCTGCGGGATGCGCCCTATGGCGATGCGCTTGCCCTTGAGATCGGCCATGCTTCTGATGTTCGGATCGGTCGTCACCAGCCATGTGGCCGTATAGGTGTAGATGCCGATGAGCTTGAGCGGCGTGCGCTTGGCCGGGAAGGGCTTTTTGCCCTGTTCGGCCAGCCAGTTGATCCCCTGCGAGGCCGTCACCACGGTGTTTTTGCGCGCGGCGGCATCGGCGTTGAGTTTGTTGACGTTGAAAGCCTGTCCCGGGGTTTCCGCATGGGCGAGGCGGATGGGATAGTCGCCTTTGTTGATGATGTTTTCCAGCGCCGTTCCCAGCACGTAGCTGCCGGTGCCGAACGGCGTGCTCAGCAGGTGAATGTCGGCTTTTTCCGCGGCACGGGCCGGTTGCAACGTAAACAGGGCGGCGCAGGCCGCAAGACACCCCAAAAATACCACCAGGCGTTTCATCATAATCTCCTTTGGTGTTTGAATGCACGACATCCGCAGGGAACCCTGCCGATGGCCGGAGCCGCTTGCGGCGGGCGGCGCCCGTCCGCGTTCACAAAAGCTCCTTGTCGGAGCGCCTGTTTCACAAGATATTATATATCGTTTAAGCTATTAACAACTCTATATCATGCATGACCGGCGTTGTCGAAACCTGATGCGCGGTCTTCTCCGCCGGGAGAAAACAGCCCGGCGTAAAGCGTTCCAAGGCGATGCGCGGCGGACAAGCGCGTCAGCGACACCGGGCGTGGAAGGTCGCCAGTTTTTCCACCGCGCTCATGTCCGGCACGACGCCCAAACCGGGCGCGTCGCTCAGGACGAAACGGCCGTCCTTCATGGGCGGAAAAGGGCTGGCCAGCAGCGTCCGCAAGGGATTGGGATTGCAATCCACTTCCAGCATGCCGTCGCCGCCGACGGCGGCCAGCAGATGGGCGGAGGCCAAAAGCCCTATGCCGCCGCCGAGGTAGTGCGGGCAATACCGCAGCCCCGCGGCCGGCGCGGCGCGGGCCACGCAACGGCATCCGGTAAGTCCGCCCCATTTGCCGATGTCCGGTTGGATCACCCGGATGTCTCCAGCGGCCAGAACCCTGTCGAAGGCGTCCCAACCGCGAATGTTTTCGCCCGCCGCCAGAGGAATGGAGGAGACGGCGGCGATGCGGGCCCATTCTTCGGCCGGGCGATCGCAGGCCAGGGGCTCTTCGATCCACAGCAGGGGATGCTGCCGCATACGCGGCAGAGCTTCCAGCGCTTGGGGAAGATCCCACGCCTGGTTCACGTCTGTGGCCAGGGTTTCGCCGGGGCGCAGGCTCTGCAAGGCCGTGCTGATGTTTTCGTCGTCCTGTTCCCGGCCGAAGCCGATTTTGACCTTGAAAGCCCTGAAGCCTTCCTCCCGTGTGCGGGCGATGGTTTCGGCGACGCCGGGATGGTTGATGCCGCTGGCGTAGGCGGGCATGGCGGTCATGGCCGCGTCGCCGAGCAGGGCGTGCAGGGGTGCGCCGGCGCGCCGCGCCGCGAGATCCCACAGCGCAATGTCCAGACAGGCCAGGGTTTGATCCATGGGGCCGGGCTCGTCGGCCTGCAATCGCAGGATATGCAGCTTTCGGGTCACGGCCTGCACAAGCTGTCCCGGCGTTTCCCAGGCCATGCCGAGAGCCGCGGGTACGACGGCCGTCTGGAGCAGTCGTCCCCGGTGTTCCGCCCCACAGGAAGGAAAGTTGCACCAGGCTTCGCCCCAGCCGAACATGCCGTCAGCGTCTTCCACGCGCAGAAGCACGGCGGGCCTGTCGTGCATGATTCCGAAGGATGTGCGGACCGGATTTTCGATGGGAGCCCGGAAAACAAAAATATCCGCGGATCGCAGCGGCGCGGTGACGGGGATCTCCTGCATGGAACCTCCTTTTTCTGTATACGTTGTAAATAGTATATAGATACTACTCATAGTATCAATTAAGTGTCAAGAACTCTCTCCGGCGTCCGCGGGGCAATCGAGCGATGGTCGTAACTAGTATCACATAACACAAAATACTTCGTATTTTGCGTCAAGATCATTCGCCGAAAAACGC
>CASQEL010000265.1 GCA_949427775.1 uncultured Desulfovibrionaceae bacterium | reverse complement strand
TTCGATGTACCGCCGTACGGCCACCGTGCAGCGGGGCATCTGAATGACGCCGTGCGTCCCCTCCTGAATGCGTATGCCCGCCGTGCCGTGCACGTAGGCCAGGAAGGGATACCGCTTTTTCATGGCCCGCTCGGCGGCTTCCACGAACTTCTGTCCTTCGGCCGCGCCCACGGAACCGCCCCGGAAGGTGCCCATGAGCATGGCCACGACCCTCTTCACATTGTCGATACGGGCTTCAAAGGTCATGCAACCGCTTTTGCAGCCCGTCTTTTTCTGCGCTTCCGCTATCTTGGCGTCAAAGCCCTCGAAGCAGAGCGGATTGCCCGCTTCGATTTCACTGTTGAACTCGAAGACCGATCCCGCGTCGAACACGTTGCGCACGTACCACTCCGGTTCCATGGGGAAATGGTAGCCGCAGTAACTGCACACGCCCGCGAATTCGGCGAACAGATCCGGTCCCCAGAGATCCAGGCACCCGTATGCCGCCGCGTTGGGGCAGGTCAGCGTGCGGTCCACCTTGTAGCGCGGAGAGATGTAGTTCCACTTGCGACGGCGCGCGTCGCCGGTCCAGGTGGACAACGAGGTCAATTCCGCCGCATCCACCCTGGGCGCGGGCATGGTCCGGGTGATCCGCCGCCACGGAGCCAGCAGCCGCCCCTTGAACATCTGCCACTCGTTGTCGATCTCCTCCATCATGGTGGTGATCTTGCGCTGATGCTTGCGATAGAAATCGTATTTCAGGCGATTCCAACGGGTCATGCACGCATCGGCCCCGGCTCTCCAGACCTTGGTCAGCCAGGGCCGCCGGTCGCGACAGGCCGACCGGGACAACCTGAGAAACTTCTGCTGCCGCCGCTGCACAAGACGACTCTTGGCCGCGGCGCTCAAGCCCCAGCGGATGTGCATTTCGTCCAGATTGATGTCGGCCCGATGCCGCCGCCGCAGGGCGATGCCCCGGAAAAACGGCATCTTGCGGGTGGAAATAACCACTTCGTCCGTGGCCCGAAGAATTTCCTGACGCAGGGAACGGAAAAATTCAAAATGGTTGGGGCGCGCGCCCAGCGGAGGTTCCTGCACGACATGATCGATGTACCCGAAACGCAGATTGTCCTGGGCGGTGATTTTGAGGGAATCGGCGCAACGTTCGATCAACTCGGGCGTGGCGCGCTGCCCCGGCTTCAACCGGCCTTCGATGGCGGCGGCCCCTTCGGGCGAAATCACGGAATAATAGCCGTGCGAGAGCATCAGGCGTTTGTCGGCCAGGCCGATGGCCTCCGCGCCGCCGGAGCCGCCTTCGGAAATGACGGCCACAATGGGCACCCTGAGCCGGGCCATGCCGTAGATGTTGCGGGCGATCTGCTGGGCCGCGCCGGAGTAATCCTCAATGGGATACGACCCCGGCGTGAAGATGAAGGTGTGGATGGGGATGCCTTCGGTTTCCGCAACCTTCATGTATTGCAGGGCCTTGGCGTTGCCCCAGGGTTTGACGGAACCGCCGTTGCGGAATTCCGCGCCGTGGCCTTTTTCCTGACCGATGACCATGACCGACTGGACATACGTTTTTTTACCACGACGGCGGGTGATGACCGCGCGGGCGATCAGCATGCCGGGGTCGATGCTGTGCTCGTCCTGCCCGCCGATCTCCGTGAAGTTGTCGTAGACGTTTTCCAAAATATCCCGCAGGCAGATGCGCTGCGGATGACGCACGATGCGCACCTTGTCCATGGGGGTGATGTCCCCCTCAAGCTTGCGCTCCACAAAGCTGAACAGGTCTTCCAGGTTGGCCAGCTCGGCATAGGGGTCCTCCGCGATTCCCTCGTTGACCCGCGCCGACAGCACGTCGAATTTCTCCTGGAGCAGGTCGATGTTTTCCTGGTGCTTTCCGGCGAAAATATCCCGGATGTACGTCAGCCTGTCCGCCAGGTTCTGGATATGTTTCTCGATATTGTTGTCCATCAGATCGGCCTTTTTCAGCGTGTTTCACTCCACCTTCGGCCCGCGCGCCGACATCGTCGCGGCGCGGGAACCCGGACATGCCTCAGAAACGCAGAATGCGTTCCGTATTGGCGCGCAGGAACTGGATATTGGACTTGAGGGAGTCGCCCGCGTTGTTGCGCCCGTCCAGATGCAGCTCGTCCAGAAAACGCGCGCCCCGCTCTCCGGCTTCGGCCAGATCCTTGCCCCAGATAATGGCCAGCGCCAGGTTGGGGTCGAACTCCGTGGGAATCTCGTAGGGCTGGTCCGCGGGCACATGCGTAAGCATGGTCAACCACGGATGCTCCGGCCACCCGAAGCGTTCGATGCGGCCCACCCACGGCGTGAAGCGGTTGTCCGGGTCCTCGGCGATCAGCCGATACTCGATGCCCACTCCGTCAAAGGTGATGTCTTCCTGCTCGTAGCCCAACGGCTCTCCGAGGCCGATGCGGATCTGCTCGGCGAGCAGGTCCACCCCGTCCTTGCCCCTGACGCGGGAAATACGGGCCGAAACGCCGTTTTCCACCTGAATGCGGGTATTCACTTCCATAAGAAAAGGATTGCCGTCGCGCGTCACAATCCATTCCCAGGTGCCCACATTGTCGTAGCCGACCTTGCGGGCCATGTTCAGAGAATGGTGCACGATGTCGCGCAGAACCTGGGCCGCGTCGAACGAATACTTGATGGAGGAGGGATCGAAGCCCGGCGCCACCTCGATGCGCTTTTGGAGGCCCGTGGACTGGATCGAGCAGTTGCGCGTCCCGAAGTGCACAGGGTTCTTGCCCGATCTGTCGGAAACGATCTGCACTTCCAGGTGATTGAAATCCTTGATGCGCTGCTCGATCAGTACGCCCTCGTCCTTGAACTGGCGCAGGGCGTAGTTGCGGATGCGCCGGAAGACCGAGCGGAAGTTGTCGATGTCGTGCACTTCCTCGATGCCCATGCCCCCGCCCCCGGCCGACGCCTTGACCAGCACCAGAGGATGCTTGATGCCCTGCTCCACCTGAAACTCGAACACGCTGTGCGCAATGCGCTCGGCTTCCATTTCATCATATATGGGCCGGTCGGAACCGGGCACCGTGGGCACGCCCAGACTGCGGGCCAGGCGTTTGGTATTGATTTTGTCCCCCAGTTCCCGAATGATCTTCCATGAAGGGCCGATAAAAATCAGCTTGCGGTCGCGCTTGGTCACCCGACGGGCGAAGCGGAAGTCCTCGGCAAAAAATCCGTATCCCGGATGCACAGCCGTGGCGCCTGCATCATCGGCCACGGCCATGAGTTCGTTGGCGTCATGGTACGAGGACACGCGATACAAACTTTTTTCGCCGCCCAGTTCACGGGCCGCGCGCACATGACCCGACGCGGCGTCTTCCGCCGTATAGATGCAGGTAAAGGCCACGCCGAGCTTCCTGCACGCCCGCAGAATGCGGATGGCGATTTCACCGCGGTTGGCCACCAGAACTTTGTGCTCTTTCGTCTCCACCTGACTCTCCGTCATCTTCACCGAAAGCGCCACGAAAAACAGACGTTTCCCGCGGGAATCCGGATGGTGTTTCGTCGTTGCCGCGAGCGGCGCGCCGCGCCGCCGAACGGGGAAGCATGCAT
>CASQEL010000264.1 GCA_949427775.1 uncultured Desulfovibrionaceae bacterium | reverse complement strand
GGGGTTTGGGGGCGAGCAGCCCCCAAGAGCGCATTTCAACCTGAAAATGCTCTAACGGCAAAGGTATTCGGCGGCTTGACTTTCATGCGGTTGCCCTGTGCCCGCTCCGGAGGTCTGTTGCAACACGATGGTTTTGCGGATAGGTTGAAAGCGCTGCGGCAAGGGACGGCAAGGCGGGGGAGCCATTTCGGAGCGAATACGCCATGCGCCTTGCGTGCCGACCCTAAGGAGGTTTTTCATGAGTTCTACTGCCGTCGAACACGCCCACGGGGATGAGAGGCTTCTCCAGTTGGTGACCTTTAAAATCGGCGAAGAAGAATTCGGCGTCGATATTCTGGCCGTACAGGAAATCATCCGTCTGATGCAGATCACCATGGTGCCGCGCGCGCCGGAGTTCATTGTGGGCGTCATCAACTTGCGGGGCAAAGTCATTCCCGTGGTGGACATGCGTCGGCGTTTCGGACTGCCGGAAGTGGAGCGGGACAACCATACCCGCATCGTCGTCATGGAGCTGGGGCAGAAGATCGTGGGTTTTCTGGTGGATGCCGTTTCCGAGGTGCTGCGCATTCCGGCGGACACGGTGGAGCCCGCGCCGCCCGTGGTGTCCGGCATCGGTGCCGAGTATCTCAAGGGCGTGGGCAAGCTGGACGATCGCCTGCTGATTCTGCTGGACCTCGACAATCTGCTGGCGGACACGGATCTCAACGGCGTGGTGTAACGCTTCCGGCCGCCCTTCCCGTTCGACGTTCCGTCTTTTAGAGCATTTTCGCAATGAAATTGCGTAAATGCTCTGGCGGGTGCGTGAGCACACGCCCGCTCCGGCATGTAACAGCGCAAATGCATTGCGCGTGTGTCTTCGCGGCGGAGCATGACGGCAACGCCGTATGGCGACCGCAACATTCCTGACAGGCAGGCATTTTTCCATGAGCATTCGTCTTTCACGCTCCATCGTGGGCGCTGCCGAGGCGGCGGCTGTCACGCGCGTCATCACCGAGGACGGCTATCTCGGCATGGGCGGCGAGGTGCAGCGTTTTGAAGCGGAACTGGCCGCCTGGCTGGGGGTGGAACCGCGGCAGATCATCACGGCCAACACCGGGACCGCGGCGTTGCATCTGGCGGTGCAGGCCGTCGTGCCCCCTGGGGGCGAGGTGCTTGTGCCGACGCTGACTTTTGTGGCTTCGTTTCAGGCTGTTTCCGGCGCGGGGCGCGTGCCCGTGCCCTGCGACGTGCTGGAGGAGACGGGAACCATTGACCTGGAAGATGCCGAAAAGCGTCTGACGGAACGCACCGCGGCCATCATGCCCGTGCACTACGCCAGCAACCCTTGGCAACTGGAGGCCGTGTACGACTTCGCCCGTCGCCACGGGTTGCGGGTCATCGAAGACGCGGCCCACGCTTTCGGCTGCCGCCGTCACGGACGGAAGATCGGCAGCGCCGGGGACATGGTGTGTTTCAGTTTTGACGGCATCAAGAACATCACCAGCGGAGAAGGGGGCTGCATTGTGGCCTTTGATCCCGAAGCGGCCCGGCTGTGCAGCGACGCCCGTCTGCTGTCCGTGGAAAACGACGCGGAAAAACGCTTCGCCGGGACACGCAGTTGGGATTTCGACGTCAAGCGGCAGGGCTGGCGCTACCATATGAGCAACATCATGGCCGCCATCGGCCGCGTGCAGTTGTCGCGGCTGGACGGGGAATTCGCCCCGGCGCGGCGCGCTCTGGCCGCGCTGTACCGGGAGGAGCTGTCCGGCGTGCCCGGTCTGGCGCTGCTGCAAACCGACCCCGACGACGACATCGTGCCCCATATCTTTGAAATCCGGGTGCTGCACGGCCGCAAGAACGCCGTCAAGGCCCGGCTGGCCGAAGCGGGCGTGCCCACCGGCGTGCACTACAAGCCCAACCATCTGCTGACGCTGTACGGCGGCGGCCGCGTTTCCCTGCCCGTGGCGGAACGGCTGTACGGCGAACTGGTGACGCTGCCGCTGCATCCGGGCGTCAGCCGCGAGGAAGTCCTCGCGATTTGCGCCGCCGTGCGGGAGGCGTCGGCATAGCATGGGCGATCGTCTCGCCCGAGGCTCTTCCGCCGTCTCATGCGGAGCGCGCCGCCATGCTTGACTGGATACGCCGGACCACAGCCTACTTTTTCGGGCAGCGCTGGGTGCGCTTCGGCATCGTGGGCGGCCTGTCCACCATCACCTACTGGTGCATCGGCCTGGGGCTGTACTGGGGGGGGCTGCTGCCCGTGCTGGTGAACAACGCCCTGGCCTACGGCATCGCCTTCGGCGTCTCCTATGCCGGACACCGTACCTGGACGTTCCGGTCGCGCGGAAGCCACCGCAGCCAGTTGCCCAAGTTCGCGCTGACCCAGGGCATCGGCCTGGGACTGAACACCTGCATCATCGCCGCGCTCATGCATTGGGGCATGCCGTACACCCCGGCCATGATCATCGCCACCTTCGCCGTGCCGGTAGTCGTCTATTTCATCAGCAGATTCTGGGTGTTCCGGGAAACTTCCCGACTGGCCGCCGGGTCCGGAACTTCCGCCGCGAGGACCGAGCATGAGTGACGCTCCCGTTTTTTCCGTGATCATGAATTGTCTGAACGGCGCCGCCGATCTGGCCGAAGCCCTGGACAGCGTTATGGCCCAAACCTGCACGGATTGGGAAATCATCTTTTGGGACAACGGTTCCACCGACGCAGGCCCGGCCATTGCGGAAAGTTACGGCCCCAGGGTCCGCTGTTTCCGCGCCGGGAACACCGTGCCGCTGGGAGCGGCGCGCAATCTGGCCATCGCCCGGGCGCGCGGGCGGTACATCGCCTTTCTGGACTGCGACGATGTGTGGTTGCCGGAAAAGCTGGAGCGCCAGCGGGCCCTGCTGGATGCCGACCCCCGTGTGGGGCTGGTCTGCACGGACACGGAGATGTTCGACGGAACGCGGGTGCTCAGCCGCCAGTTCGCCAAGGCCGCGCCGGTGCGCGGGCAGGTGTTCCGCGAACTGATGACCACGCAGTGGATTTCCATGTCCTCGGCCGTCATCCGGCGCGAAGCCCTGGACAGCGTGCTGCCGGAACCCCCGGCCGCCGGTTCTCCGGAGCGGCCGCCCCAGTGGTTCGACGAAACCCTCAATGTCTGCGAGGAGGCGGATCTTTTCTACCGCATCGCCCACGACTGGAAACTGGATCATGTGGACGCGCCCCTGACCCGCTGGCGCGTGCACGGCGCCAATACCACGTTCCGCAAATTCGGGCAGTTCGCCGAGGAAACACTGCGGATTCTGGAAAAGCACCGGCGCTTGTATCCGGGATATGACACGGAATACGCGGATTTGGTCGCCCTGCTTACCCGCCGCGCCGCCTTTCAGCGCGGCGTGGCTCTGTGGCGTGACGGACAGGGCGCGGCGGCGCGCGCCGTGGCGGCTCCGTACGCCGCTTCTTCCCCCAAGTTTCGGCTGTTTGTCTGGGCCACTCGATTGCCCGGCTGCCTGTTCGATCCTCTGGCCCGTCTGTACTTCGCGCTGCCCGGCTTTCTGCGCCGCTAGTACACAGAAACTTTAGATGTTTCTGTGTACTAGATGTAGAGTGTCAACAG
>CASQEL010000263.1 GCA_949427775.1 uncultured Desulfovibrionaceae bacterium | reverse complement strand
GCCAATCCCCGGAAAAGCGAAGTCCCACAAGGCTTTTGATACCTTGTGGGACTTTATGGGACTTGTGTATGGCGGAAGGGGAGGGATTTGAACCCCCGGAAGGCTCGCACCTTCAACGGTTTTCAAGACCGCCGCATTAAACCGCTCTGCCACCCTTCCTCAGAAATATGCGCCTGTCGCGCCGCAGAACTCTGAATGCAGGGAAACAAGGGGGGCATATGCTTCTCTGCCCTTGCTGCGGAGCGTCTCCGAGTTAGCCTTTCATAGCGTCCTTGAGCATTTTTCCGGGCGTGAATTTAGCGACTTTGCCCGCGGGAATGATGATGTCGTTGCCGGTACGGGGGTTGCGGCCCTTGCGGGCGGCGCGTTCCACCACCTTGAAGCTGCCGAATCCCGTGAAGGTCACGGATTCTCCTGCGGCCAAGGCTTCACGCAGGGACGCGATGACGGCGTCAAGGGCATCTTCAGCCAGGGCTTTTGTGGGCAGACCGGCTTTGGAATAAATTTTTTCAACAAGTTCCGCTTTAGTCATGAGAGTCTCTCCATGTTGGTTCCGGGGCGTGGCCCCAATTCTTCTGCTCCTGATGCCCTTTCCTTAGGGAATGCTGCCGGAGCTGTCAACAAACAAATAGCCTTTTTCCACGTCGGCGAAGGGTTTGCCTCTGTTTCAGGCCAGCGCCGAGGCAATAGCCTCCAACGCCTGTTCCACCAGCGGCAACCGCGCCTGACTCCCCATATGCCCCAATCGGAACACCTGTCCGTGCATGGGACCGAAACTGCCGGCCACAATCAGACCCCGGCGGCGCAGCGCCGCCTGCCAAACAGGCCAGTCGACGTTATGGGGCACCAGGGCCGCCGTCACTGTGGGCGAAGGACGGCTGCCCGGCGCGACCCACAGTTCCACGCCCAGTTGCTCCAGACCGTGGCGACAGGCCGCGCCCACGGACTCGTGCCGGGCAAACACGGCATCCGGCCCCTCGTACAGCAACGACTGCGCCGCCTCGTGCAGCGCGGCCACGCCGTGCCAGTAGGGAGTATAGGGACAACGGCCGTCGGTCCGGACGGTACGCCACGGAGACAGGGCGTCGTACCCCTGATATCCGACCTGGGCGGCACGTTCCCAGGCGGCTTCGCTGACTCCCAGAAAACTCATGCTCGGCGGCGCGGAAAGGCATTTCTGGGATCCGCCCAACAGCAGGTCCACGCCCCAGGCGTCCATATCCACGGCGGCCCCCCGAGACTGGCCACGGCGTCCACATAGAGCAGCGGCACGCCGTATTGCCGCTTGAGATCGCCCAGCCCCTCTATGGGATTGAGCGTGCCCGAAGGCGTTTCACAGTGCACGGCGGTGATCATGTGGGGACGGAATTCCCGTACGGCCGCCTCCACCCGATCCATCTCATGGATGGTTTCATTAAAGGCAAAAGTCACTTTGCGCACCTCGCAACCGAGCGAGGCGGCCATGTCGCCGATGCCGTCGCCGAAAACACCCGTGACCAGGCTCAACACACGATCGCCGGGGGCCAGACAGCTTTTCAGACCGGACCACAGGGCCAGCATGCCCTCGCCGGTCATGATCACCACATCATTGCGCGTGTTCATGAGCCTGGCCAGAAGGCGGCCCGTGGCATGGTACAGGGCAAGAAAATCCGGTTCGATCTGCCCGGAACCTTAATCGCGGGACATGGCGTCCAGCACGGAACGCGGCACGCTCACCGGCCCCGGAACCATGGGAATAGGAGCGTAGGCCATAAAAATTCTCCTTCAGCTGCGCATGTACGCTTTGAAAGTATCTCAACGGCGTGACAAGACCAACATCGCCCTTGCGGCATGTTCACCGCCGGGAGCCATTGCGGCAGCAACTCTTACAAGTCTACCAGTTCCACGGCGCTTTGGGCAATGGGCCGGCCTAAAAAAAGACTGCCTGTCCGGGCAAAGCGTTCGGGATCGTCCGTGGTCAGAAAGGTGATGTCTTCCACGGAACCCGTGCGCCGCAGGGCGCCGCGTTCCAGTTCGTCCCGCACGGCATCGGCCGTGGTGGCCGCGGAGTCCACCAGCGCCACCTCGTCGCCGACCACGCGCTGCAGGGCCTCTTTAAGCAGCGGAAAGTGCGTGCAGCCCAGCAGCAGCGTATCCGGCCTGGGGACGGGCGCACGGCTGCCGAACACGTCGTCCAGGTACCGGGCCGCGATGCCTTCCACCAGCGGACCGTCCATCCAGCCCTCTTCGGCCAGAGGCACGAACAGCGTGCAGGGGCGTCCCGTCACCACGGCGTCGGGGCGGCGGCGCAGAATGGCTTCCTGATACGCTTTGCTGCGGATGGTGGCTTCGGTGGCGATGACGCAGATGCGCCCGCCGACCGAGACACGGGCCGCCGCGGCGCTGCCCGGCTCCACCACGCCGATGACCGGCACCGGAGCGAAGGCCGCGCGCAACGCGGGCAACGCCGCCGCCGTGGCCGTGTTGCAGGCCACCACCAGCATTTTAACTCCCCGCTCCACCAATTTGGCCGAGGCCTGAAGACAATACTGGGCGATGGTTTCACGGCTTTTGGTGCCGTACGGAAGACGCGCCGTATCACCGAGGTACAGCAATCGCTCCTGCGGCAGACGCTCGCGCATGGCCCGCAATACGGTCACGCCGCCGACTCCCGAATCAAAAACGCCTATGGGCAGATCCGCCCGGGCCTCTGTCATGCGTCGTCCTCCAAAAGTTCGTATGCCGCGGCGGAAAGAGGGGCGCGCAGCGTGTCCAGCACCCGTTCCAGCAAAATGCCGTAGCGAGTCGGTTCGTCATTGCCGAAAGTCGCGCGCAGCCCCATGGTCACGAACTGCACGGCGCGATCCATAGCCAGGGGCAGACTGTCCCCCCGGATCAGGCAACCGGTCAGCACGCTGGCGAACGCATCGCCCGTGCCGGGATAGAAAGCCGGAATATAGGGGCATTCCACTTTCCAGAAGCGTTTCTGGGCGGCATGATACGCCAGCACGGCGATCTGCCTGCGCCCTTCGCACAGGGGCACGCTGGTGATGACGGCCATGCCGGGCCCCATATCCGTCAGACGGCGCAGCCAGTCCTTGGCGCGGGCAAGATCGGTGTGCGGCGCATACGGCTCGTCCAGAAGCCACCCCGCCTCCGAGTAATTGGGCGTGATGCAGTCGGCGTGGGCCACCAGGCGGCGCATACAAGCCACCAGTTCCGGCGTGATGGTGGGATCGAGCTTGCCGTTGTCGCCCATGACCGGGTCCACCACAGTGATGCCGTCCGGGGCGCGGCAGGCGCGGATGGTTTCAATGACGATCTCCATCTGGGGAGGAGATCCCAGAAAGCCGGAATAGATGCCCTCGAAGCGCACCCCCAGCCGCCGCCAGTGGGCCAGAAATTCGCGCATCTGCGCCGTAAGGTCGAAAAAGGAAAAATCCGTGAATTCCGTCGTATGGGTCGAGAGCACCGCCGTGGGCATGGGGCATGCCTGAATGCCCATGGCCGACAGAATGGGGATGACGACGGTCAGCGAGGTGCGGCCGAACCCCGAGAGGTCGTGGATGGCCGCCACGCGCGGGACGGACGTGCGCATGGAAAAAACCTCCGGAGAGTGTGCGACACG
>CASQEL010000262.1 GCA_949427775.1 uncultured Desulfovibrionaceae bacterium | reverse complement strand
CTACCGTGACCTCGTGAGCGGGGACGCCCATTTCCGGCGCGGCGGCTTCACGCACGGCATCGGCAAGACGCTCCCGTATCCAGTCGGCCACAAAGCCGTTAGGCGCGACAAGGCGCAGGACAGTGCCCTCCACGCTGCCTTCCAAAGGCGCGATCCAGACCTTAAAAATGCCGGATTCCAGCGATTTTTGAAGATTTTTACGTATCCCACACCATTGAGCTGTCATGGGGCACCTTTTACCCTGGAGAGAGAAAAACGGGCAACGGGCAAATTTGCGAACTACGCCGAACCCGCGCCCGTGTGCATCCCCTGTCGCTTTATTTTTGTAATAGTATTGAATTATTACTTTTTATGTTAAAGAATTTTTCTGGATTTTATTTAGAGGCCTTGCAAAGCAAGGGTTTCCTTCATTTCCCTGTTAGTAATCCACAACGTTTTTTCCAATTTTTCCACAGAATGGCATGCTCATTCATCCTGTTTTCTCATCTTTTTTTCATAATACAAAAATCCTTGTTCCATAGGGGTTCCCCGCAAAGTCAAGTCAAAAAACGCTGATCAGACATCTTTTTTCCGTGCCGGAAAACGTCCGCAGCCGAATTTTTCTCCTTCCGGGCAATATCCCAGGCGTTCACAGGGCGCACCGGCCACGGCGAAGATTTCCGGCAATTTTTCCCGGCACAGCGCCAGCATCCTGTCCGCCACCCGCCGGATTTCCCATTGCGCCCGCGCGCAACACCGATGCGCGAAAAAATTCAGTAGGGCGCGGCAGTTCATGGTAACCACGATGCGCGTTTCCGCCGCCTGCGGCAGAACGAAGCGGGCGTCTTCGTTGGCCTTGGCCCCGGTGCGCCCGTCCGCCTCCAGCAACGCCTTCAAATCCCGGTACGCCGCCCCCACCTCGTCCATGAAAGCCACGAAGCGTTCCCTGGCCGCCGCGTTGCCCGCAATGGCCGGCGGCATGATGTAGTCGAAACGGGAACCGTCCACGTAGCGCTGGCTCTGCTGCGAATAGGAAGCGATGCGGTGCCGCACCAGCTGATGGCTCAACGCCCGCGAAATCCCCTCCAGCGCGAAGGTGAAACTGACGTGTTCTATGGGGCTGGCATGCCCCGACTCCATAATCCGGGCGACAAACGCGGCCTGCTCTGTCCGGGCAATTTCTCCGGAACACAGTTTCGGCCACATGTCGCCCACAAACCCGGCATGATAACACTGCCGAAACGCGGCATAAATCAGCGACAACCCCTCCGGAGTATGCGCCAGCAATTCCACTCTGGGTTCCACGCAGGACATGTCTGTCTCCTTGAAGTCTTGATTGTGCGGCTGTCGATGCCCCCGCGGAGCATTCAGCTGAAAAAACGAAACGTGACGCTCTTGCCTCTCGGCGGCCGAACGGATAACCTGCGGCTCTTCCTCTACCTGCAAACAACGGCGTCCGCCCCGCGGGCGCACGCCGGGAGACGTCCCGCATGCCCCAGACTTCGCACAACCGGCCGTTGCCGTACGAAACCTCCGAGGAGGCGCGCCTTTCCGACGCCGTCACCCGATATTTTCTGCATCCCGCCGAAGACACGCTCCAGGCGCTTGAGCGCTTTCTTGCTCCGCATGGCGCTTCGCCCCGCGCGGCGGCAGTGGCGATCCAGGCCGCCGATGCCGTGCTGGACGCGGAAATAGAGCAGCTCGCGGCCATCATCGTTCAGCAGGGAAGCTCCCTGGTCTGCCGCGCGGGCTGCACCGGATGCTGCTGTCACCTCGTCCCCTGCCAGCCGTTCGAGGCGGCCCTGATCGGCCTCTACATCACGGCCCGTCCGGAGCTGCGCGCCTTCTTCGAGGCCGCCTACCCGGAATGGGACGAACGGACGCGCGGACTTCGGGAAAGCTATCTGGCCTGGGGGGAACGCTACTACCGGGACGGCGTGGACGACGGCACGCACCGTCTTGAGGATTATTACACGCCCTGTCTCTTTTTGCACGACGGTCGCTGCCGGATCTATCCCGTTCGCCCCTACCCCTGCCGCAGTTGCGTTTCCGTGGCCGAAGAGTGCCGCGCTCCGGCGGCTCCCGACGGCAGGCCCGGCATGCGCAGCATGGACTGCGGCGCTTACACCACGCACAAGCACAGCCGCACGGCCCTGACAGATCTGCTCTGGAAAATCTGCGGTCCGGGCCCCCACGCCGCTGTCAACAGACCCATGCCCGATCTCGTCCGCTGTTTTCTGCGGGAGGGCTTTCCGGCGGTGCTCCGGTACGCCTCGACCCCACGCTGAAGCGACAACGTACGGTTTCCCGCGGCATCGCTGCGCAGATTCCCGCCCGGTCGGGCATGCGGACGGTATGAAGGAAAGCCCCCCTTACGGAGAGGGGCTTCCCGCTCCATAAGAAGAACGCCCCACGCCGCACGACTCCGGACAGCCGGATCAGCCCAGCATTTTCATGTGCCGGTAGGCCTTGGCCGTGGCCATGCGGCCCCGGGGCGTCCGCTTCAGAAATCCGCACTGAATGAGATACGGTTCATAGATATCCTCAATGGTGCGTACTTCCTCCGCGCAGGCCACGGCCAGGGTCTTGATGCCCACAGGGCCGCCCTCGTAGTGCCGGATCAACACTTCCAGCAGTTTGCGGTCCATCTGATCCAGACCGTCGGCATCCACATCCATACGCTCCATGGCATCGGCGGCCTGCGCGGCGGTCACTTTGCCGCTGCCGTGCATCAGCGCGAAGTCCCGCACCCGACGCAACAGCCGGTTGGCGATGCGCGGCGTGCCCCGTGCCCGGCGGCCGATCTCCAGCGCCCCGTCTTCCGTGATCTCCACGTCCAGAATGCGCGCCGTGCGCCGCACCACACGGGCCAGATCTTCCGGCGCGTAGTACTCCAGACGGGCCACGATGCCGAAGCGATCCCGCAGCGGCGAGGACAACAGCCCCATGCGCGTCGTGGCTCCCACCAGGGTGAACGGCTCCAGATCGATCTTCACCGTCCGGGCCGCCGGCCCCTGGCCGATGACCAGATCCAGCTTGAAATCTTCCATGGCCGGATACAGCACTTCCTCCACGGTGATGGGCATGCGGTGGATCTCGTCCACAAACAGCAGATCGTGACGGCCCAGATTGGTCAGAATGGCGGCCAGATCGCCGCTGCGCTCCAGCACGGGGCCGGACGTGCAGATGATGTTCACCCCCAGTTCGGCGGCCATGATCTGCGCCAGCGTGGTTTTGCCCAAACCGGGATTGCCGTAAAACAGGGTATGATCCAGCGCCCTGCCCCTTTCACGGGCCGCGCCCAGATAGACGCGCAGATTGGAGCGAAGTTCGTCCTGGCCGATGAAATCTTCCAGCGTGCGGGGACGGACGGATTCGTCCACGGCCGACGTCTCCGGCGCTCTTTCAGAAGCGGCGAACTGTTCCATCAAACACCTCGGACAAGACCTTTGAGCGCGGCGCGCAACGCGCCGGACACGTCAAGATCGGGTTCGTCATGCAGCACTTTCTTGAGCACGGGGGCCGCTTCCTCCTCGGCATAGCCCAGATTGGAGAGCCCATCCAGGGCGTCCCGGAAGACCGATCCCGTCGCGGCCGCGACGGGCGCCGCCGCGACGGGCATGTCTTCCGCCTTGAGCTTGTACTTGAG
>CASQEL010000261.1 GCA_949427775.1 uncultured Desulfovibrionaceae bacterium | reverse complement strand
CCGGAAAGTGCCACAGAAAACAAACCGCCATGGTCCGCCATGGCAAGGGTGAAACGGTGGGGCAAGAGCCCACCAGCTGTCGCGGCGACGCGGCAGGCTAGGCAAACCCCGTTCGGAGCAAGACCAAATAGGGAAGGAGGCCGGCCCGGCCGTACCTTCCGGGTAGGTTGCTGGAGGATGCGGGCAACCGCATCCCTAGAGGAATGATGGCCTTCCGCGCTCCGGCGCGGACACAGAACCCGGCTTATCGTCCGACTCCCGCGAAATTTTTTACCATAGCGCATCTCTGGTGTGGAATATGACCCAGCGTTCCGTATCTCCGCTCCGCCCCTGGGGCATTCTGTTGGCTGCCGGTTCCGGCAGCCGTCTTGCCGCCGCCACGGGCAATGTTCCCAAACAGTTTCTGCCGTACAGGGGCGCCCCGCTCTATTGGCAATCGGCCCTGCATATGCGCGCCGTCGCCCGGATCGCCGGACTGATCTTCGTCTTTCCGGAAGATCGGCTGGCGAAGGAGGAGGCTGTCTTGCGCCGTCTGGACGCACGGCACGCATTGGGGTTGCCCTGGCGGATCGCGCCGGGCGGTCCGCGCCGCCAGGACTCCGTCAGCAACGCTCTGGCGCGCCTGGACCCCGCCTGCACGGCTGTTCTGGTGCATGATGCGGCCCGTCCATTCGCCTCCCCCGCGCTCATCACCCGGATCTGCGAGTAACTGGACGCCGGAGCTGAAGGCGTCATCCCCGGCGTCCCTGTGACGGACACCATCAAAGTCATAGCCTGCCGGCATGTGGCCGAAACTCCGGACAGGGACGCGCTGGTGGCCGTGCAGACGCCGCAGGGCTTTCGCCGGTCCACATTGCAACAGGCGCACGAACGGGCGTTCAGAGAACAATGGACCGTCACCGACGACGCCGCCCTCCTGGAACGCTGCGGCGTTCCCGTCGCCGTGGTGCCGGGCGATCCCGCCAACGTAAAAATCACCAACCCGGAAGACCTGCGCATGCTTGAGGACACAGATTCCCTCCCCCTGCCCTGCATCGGCTTCGGCTACGACGTGCATCGTTACGGCCCCGGCCGCCCCATGAGACTGGGCGGCGTGCCAATCCCCGGCGGCCCCGAAGTACAGGCTCATTCTGACGGCGACGTGCTCCTGCACGCGTTGATGGACGCTCTTTTGGGATGCTTCGGCGGGGGAGACATCGGTCTTCTTTTCCCCGATACTTCGGCGGCCTACGATAACGCCGACTCCGCCGTGTTGCTGGACGAAGTCCTGCGGTCAAGTCGTGAAGCGGGCATGGCGCCGGTGCATGCCGATCTCACCATCATCGCCCAGGCGCCCAAAGTGGCCCCCCACCGCGACGCCATCCGGCGCAATGTTTCCCGTCTGCTGGGCCTCCCGCCGGAACGGGTCAACGTCAAGGCGACCACGGAAGAAGGCTTGGGCTTCACCGGAGCCCGCGAAGGCATCAAGGCCGTGGCGGTGGTCACCGGACTGCGCTCCGCCGCCGCACAGCCAACTCCACTACAACATAACAGGCAGCCATGAGCACACCCGAAACGCCGTTGCCGCGTCCCTGGCTTGAGCACTACGATGCCGGGGTTCCTCATTCTGTGGAAAACGTCACTCTGCCCCTGTTTTCCTATCTGGACACGGCGGCTGCCCGATATCCGCACCGGACGGCACTGATCTTTCAGAATACCCGCCTCAGTTACGCGGAATTGCAACGCCGAGCCGAAATTCTTGCGGCGTCCCTGCGTCTTATGGGCGTGGATCCCGGCGACAGGGTGGCCATCATGCTGCCCAATCTGCCCCAGACCATCATCGCTTTCTGGGGGGTGCTGAAAGCCGGCGGCGTAGCCGTGATGACCAATCCGCTCTATATGGAAACGGAAATCGTGCACCATATGGAAGATTCCGGCGCCGAACACCTCATTTTACTGGATCTGCTCTGGCCCAAAATCGCACCGCTGCGGGAACGTCTCCCCATCCGCCGGTACATCGTCACCGGCATTGCGGACGCCTTGCGCTTTCCCCTCAATTGGCTCTATCGCCTGAAATCGCGCCGGGATTACGACGTGCCGGATATTCCTGTCGACGGAGAAACCGTCCTCGCCTGGAAGAGCCTGTTCGGCGCCGGTCAACGTTTTTCCGTACCGCTTAAACAGGCGGAAAACACGTTGGCCATGCTCCAGTATACCGGCGGCACCACGGGACTGCCCAAAGGCGTCATGCTGACCCACAGCAATCTGGCCACCAATTGCCGCCAGATCATCTCCGTGCTCCAGGAAGGTCCGGAAACCCACCATACCTTTGTGGCTTTGCTGCCGTTTTTTCACGTCTACGGACTTTCCACAGGAGCGATCATTCCGGCGGCCCTGGCGGCCACGTCGCTTCCCGTACCGCGCTATGTGCCGCGGGACGTGCTCAAACTCATTCAGAAGCATAAACCCACCGTCTTTCCCGGAGCTCCGTCGGTCTATATTTCTCTGATGCAGCAGAAAGATCTGGCTTCCTACAATCTGCACAGCATCCGACTCTGCGTTTCGGGCTCAGCGCCGCTTTCCGCCGAACATTTCCGTCGTTTTCAGGACATCACCGGGGCGACCATTGTGGAAGGCTACGGCCTGACGGAAGCCTCTCCCATCACCCACATCAACCCTCTGCAATCCACCAACCAGAAATCGGGAAGCATAGGCATGCCCCTGCCCGGCACCGACGCCCGTATCGTGGACATGGAGGGCGGCTCCCTGAGCCTGCCTCCCGGTAAAATGGGGGAACTGGTCGTCCGGGGGCCGCAGGTCATGCAGGGATACTGGAAACGCGACGACGAAACAGCCAGCGCTTTGCGTAACGGATGGCTCTATACGGGCGATCTCGCCACCATGGACGAAGACGGATATTTCCATATTGTCGACCGCAAAAAGGATATGGTCATCGTGGCCGGGTACAACGTCTACCCGCGCGAGGTGGATGAAGTGCTCCTGGAGCACCCGAAAATCCTTGAAGCCGTGGCCGTGGGCGTCAACGACCCCACACGCGGTGAAAGCCTCAAGGCGTACGTGGTGCTGCGCCCCGGAGAAACCTTGACGCGCTCCGAGGTGATCGCCTGGTGCCGGGCCAAACTGGCCTCGTACAAAATTCCCCGACAGGTGGAATTTCGGGATTCACTGCCCAAAAGCATTGTGGGCAAGGTGCTGCGCCGGGTGCTGCGCGCGGAAGAGGATCAGCGCGCCGCACCGCCTCCGGCGGAGATGTCCATTCCGGCCCCCAAAAAGGAGTAAGGCATGCGTCTGCTGCTGCAACGCGTCAAAGCCGCCGCCGTACATGTGGACGGCGCGCCGGTGGCGTCCATCGGTACGGGGTTGCTGGTTCTGGTGGGATTCGGTGCGGAAGACGCGGCGGATTTGCCCCGACAGCCGGTATGGAACGCCATGCTGCGCAAAATGCTTTCGCTGCGCATCTTCCCCGATGCCCAAGGAAAAATGAACCGCACCCTGGAAGAATACAGCGACGGAACGCCTTCGGACGTTTCCTCACACCGGCTGTTGCTGGTGCCCCAATTCACCCTGTACGCCGACTGCGGCAGGGGACGTCGTCCCTCCTTTCAGAACGCCGCCCCTCCGGCGAGGGCATCCGCGTTGT
>CASQEL010000260.1 GCA_949427775.1 uncultured Desulfovibrionaceae bacterium | reverse complement strand
CCCCTGCCGAGGGGTTTGGGGGCGAGCAGCCCCCAAGAGCGCATTTCAACCTGAACATGCTCTAATATAAGGAAGAACATTTCGGGAGCGAATTTCCGGACTGCGCGCGCCCTTGAAATTTTTACACATAATGATTAAGAGGGATCTCTGCACCGCTGTCACCAGGGGAGGGAAGGGTATGGACACGCCGTCGCGGATGTATGAATTTTCATGGGATCTTGTGGGAGATACCGTGCTGGGGAGGCCGAATATCGGCAATATTGCGAGGGTGGAAATATACCGGCTCTTTCAATATACGCTTCGTGATGTTCTGGAACAACGGTACGGCGCGGAAAATGCGGACAGAATTTTTTATGACGCGGGGTATCTGGCCGGGAAAAATTTCTGCGAGAAAATCGTGGGCCCCTGCGCCACGCTCGACGAATTCTTTCGGCGCGCGCAGCAGATGCTGGAGGAGTTCCATATCGGCATCCTGCGTGTGGAAGAAGAAGACAGGGAGGCGGGACGCTTCACCCTGACGATAGCCGAAGATCTCGACTGTTCGGGGCTGCCGGAGACAGGACACACGGTCTGCACCTACGACGAAGGGTTCATCGCCGGTCTCTTCCGGGCCTACAGCGGGCGGGATGTCGTGGTCAGGGAAACAGACTGCTGGTGCACGGGGGATCGGACGTGCCGTTTCAGCGTCAGGTCCGACGATCATGCCGCTTTCTGAGGAAGAGGGGGCCGGAGCGCCTCTGGCGGCGGAGGTGGTCCGCTTCGTGCAGGAAACCCTGAATCTTGGAACCGCCGTGGACACCTGCCTCCCCGAGGAGTTGCGCGGGGTGGAGGGCATGCAGCAACTGCACGCCACGTTGTGGGGCATCCGCCGTCTGGCCTGGGCGCTTTCGCGGGGAGAGTTGCGCTTCAGCACCGATCAGCGGGGGTTTGTGGTGGGCGCGCTGAAGGCTCTGCAGGCGGATCTGCGCCACCTGACCTGGCAGGCCCAGCGCATCGCCGACGGCGAGTACGGGCATCGGGTGCATTTTCTGGGCGATTTTTCCACGGCCTTCAATCGCATGGCCGAGCAGTTGGAGAAAAATGTCCGGGAGCTGCGGGAACGATCCTCCCGCTACAAGGAACTGTCCTGCCGGGACGCGCTGACGGGCCTGCTCAACCGCCGGGCTTTCATGGAGCTGGCGACGCGGATGCTGGAAGAAGGGCGGCCGGGCGTCTGCATCATGGTGGACATCGATTTTTTTAAAAAAATCAACGATACCTACGGCCATTCCTGTGGCGACGCGACGCTGCGCGCGTTCGCCCGGCGGTTGCGCGACGGGCTGCGGCCGGGGGATCTGTGCTGCCGTTACGGCGGCGAGGAATTTCTCATATTTCTGGCGGGGGCGACGTCTCCGGACGTGGGGCGCTCCGTGGCGGAACGGCAGCGCCGCGCCGTGGAACAGTTGCAGATCCCTTGCGACGGGCACGACCTGCGCGTCACGGCCAGCTTCGGCGTGAGCGGCATCGGTGAACCGGCGGAGGACAACGATATCGGCCGGTTGCTGGAGGATGCCGTGCGCCGCGCCGACGTCTGCCTCTACGCGGCCAAGAGCGCGGGGAGAAACTGTGTGGAAGCCGAAACGGGGTCGGAGCCTCCACAGGCCGCGCCCCGTCCTGACGCGGCCGGAACCGCCGAATAGAGCCGGGAACGACGTTTTTTGCGCCCTCGCGCCGTTTTACCACATCGCGGCTCATGCCATCCAAGGAGAATCCCTTCATGTCCCAGCTCAGCCCCTTTGCCGACGCCGTCCAGAAAGTGCTGGAGGTCGTCATGTTTGAAAACTGGCTGCGTTTCTATTTCATCACCGAGCAGCCCGACGAACCCGAAAAGCTGTTTCTGACCGTGCCGGAACAGGGCATGAAACGCATGCGCGAGCTGTACCCGCATCTGAGCCCTCTGGCCGAAGAGCTCAACGGCAGGGAGATCGATTTCGACACCTCCCGCACGGCGGTGTGCACCTATGTGCTTACCGCCTTGGAAGGCAGGACGATCCGGCGCGATATGGCGAGCACCGTGTTCGACAGCGCCACCTTCCAGACGGAAATGCAGCTTTTCAACACTTGGGTGCAGGCCCACGAGGCCCAACTGGACAAGAACTTTCTGGATTTCGGCGCCTGGCGGAGCCTGTTCGCCCAATGGCGGGCCTCGGACCCGGTCAAGGAGTTGGCCGCGCAGTTGAACGCTCCCTCCATTCAGAAGATCGAAGACTCCGACACCGTGCAGTAACGTGGCCCGTCGTGTTTCCGCTCTGCTGGAAGCGGCGCACCGGGCCGTGGAAGCGGCGCTGGAACGCGCCGCGCGTCCGTTGCTGGCCGTGGACGCCACGGCGGGCAACGGTCACGACACGCTGTTTCTGGCCCGCCGCGTGGGCGAGAACGGGCTGGTGCTGGCCTGCGACGTGCAGCGGGCCGCGCTGGAGGCCACCCGCGCCCGCCTGGAAACGGCAGGTCTGGCCGGGCGCGCGCGGTTGGCGCTTGAGGGGCACGAACATCTGGCCCGCCTGCTGGCCGTGCTCGTGCCGGACCGCTCCGCCCCGGACGCGCTCCCCGGTGTGGCGGCGGCCATGTTCAACCTCGGCTTTCTCCCCGGCAGCGACAAGCGCGTCGTCACCCGCCCGGACACGACGCTGGCCGCCCTGGACGGGCTGCTGCCCCATATCACGCCGGGCGGAGTCATCTCCCTGCACCTGTACACCGGACACGACGGCGGCGCGGAAGAAGCCGCGGCCGTGCTGTCCCGTGCCGCGCGCCTGCCCTCAACCGCATGGTCCGTGCTGCAAAGCCATGTGTCCAACCGGGAGCGGCCCCGAGAATACCTGTTGCTGCTGGAACGTCTGTAACCCCCATTGATTGTGCGATCAATTTATTTTGAAGGACGCATTGCCATACCCGGAGCACTGTGCTAGGTTGTTGCGTGCACAATCAAACAGTCCGTAGCGGCCGTTCCCCGGCCTGTGAGCGGGCTATAACATCTTGGAGGGTGTTTATGCCGTGGGTGCAACAGTATTCTCCGGTGGGCGGCGTGGTCACGTCGGCATGCGTGGCGGCCATTCCCTTGATCATCCTTTTTTACATGCTGGCCATCCGGCGGGCCAAAGGCCATATCGCGGCGGCGGCGGGCCTCATCGGGGCGCTGCTGGTTGCGGTGCTGGTCTGGAAAATGCCGGTTTCGCTGGCCGTCAGCTCCACCCTGTACGGTGCGGCTTTCGGGTTGTTCCCCATCATCTGGATCGTCATCACGGCCGTGTGGGTCTACAACATGACCGTGGAGTCGGGCGAGTTTGAGATCATCAAGGACTCCCTGGCCCGTCTGACGGACGACCGTCGTCTCCAGGCGCTGTTCATCGCCTTCGCCTTCAGTTGCTTTATCGAAGGCACGGCGGGCTTCGGCACGCCCGTGGCCATCGCGGCCGCCATGCTGGTGGGTCTGGGCTTCACCCCGCTGTGGGGCGCGGGCATCGCCCTGATCGCCAACACCGCTCCCGTGGCCTTCGGGGCCATCGGCGTGCCGCTCATCGTGGCCGCCCAGGTGTCCGGTCTGGACCAGATGACCGTCAGCGCCATCGCCGGACGTCAACTGCCCATTCTGGCCCTCATCGTGCC
>CASQEL010000259.1 GCA_949427775.1 uncultured Desulfovibrionaceae bacterium | reverse complement strand
GGATAAAATTGAAGCGCCTCTATCCGATATTTATAGAATGACAGCCCACTAGTACCGCATAACACAAAATACGAAGTATTTTGTGTTATGCGGTCTAGACGCCATCCTCCGGCCCCTTAAAAAAATAGAGGGGAAGCCCAAAACCCACCTTCCCATCCCATAATGAGAATTGCCGGCGTTGCAATACCGGGCTTGCCACCTCAAAAATGGCATGATAGTTTTTGAAAAATTGTATGCACAGGGGAAATGCCATGACCACACCCTCTGACTGTTTTTCCCGGAACATGCTCGACACGCTTTTTCCGGCTGAACGCGCGGACCAGTTTTTCGACGCTCTCTACGGGAGCGCGGAAGATGGTGCGTATGATATCCGTTTGGTATGTCGCGGCGTAGAAAACAAACGTCTTTGCTTTGCTTTTGAGTTGCACCAGCGACCAGGAAAATGTCTGGCCTGCAACCTGACCTACGGCCTGCCCCAGGTGTTCCAGCGACACCCTGTTATTGATGTGAAAGGGCTTGTCAAAAAACTGGCCGAAACCGCCGGATGGGATCCGGAAACGGCCGCTTGGCAGATCGGTAGAACGGAAGAAGAAAGCCACAAGCTGCACTGCGTCCCGTTGGAAATTACCCGCTGAAGCCCTGTTCTTTTCTTCACAGTACAGCGGTCTGGAGCATAAAATATTTTTTTGAAAAAAGCTCTTGCCAAGAGAAGTATCTTCGCATACATCTCTTTCCACGCCGAAGTGGTGGAATTGGTAGACACGCCAGGTTCAGGGTCTGGTGCTGGCAACGGCATGGGAGTTCGAGTCTCCCCTTCGGCACCATTTTCAAAGGATGCATAAGCAACTCCCTCCTTTATAATGTAAAGAAAAGTTCTTCGTTATTACGCCGGGATGGTGGAATTGGTAGACGCAGCGGACTCAAAATCCGCCGAGGGCAACCTCTTGCGAGTTCAAGTCTCGCTCCCGGTACCAAGAAAAATAAGGCAGTTACGAAAATGTAACTACTTTTTTGTATGAAGAAAACCCCGCGCTAGGCGCGGGGTTTTCTTCATACAAAAAGACGGTCGATCGCAAGGATCAACCGCCCGGCTGTTTATCCGACATTTCCGGCGATACGCGCGGGTCAAGCCTGAAATTGCTTCATGGCCTCCAGCGTCTGCTCCATCACGAGTTTTACATGCGTCAGGGCTTCGGTCGTATCGGCCCCGGCTTTGATGGCTGTTTCCAACGCCAACGCGGCGTCCGCCAGCGCGTGCGCGCTCAGATTGGCCGCTGTGCCTTTCAAGGTATGCACCACAAGCCGCGCTTTTTCCGTATCACCCTCCGCCAGAGCCTCCGCCGCGAGATCGGGCGCGTCAGCTTGCGTTTCAGCAAATTTGCCCAACAGCCTGCCGTACAGGGCTCTATTGTTGACGACTCTGGCAACGCCTTCCTGCCAGTCCAGAATCTGCAATCCCATGGTATTTTGCCCCTCCCTGTCACGCTGCAGCCATGCCGTTTTTGAGAACCGAGAATACGAGCCGGCGCAACTGTACAACAAACATTTTGAAAGAAAAATATACCATACCCTCATATGGCGCCGCAACAACCTTTTAACGCTTTTTTGCGGTCGGGGCCGCAGTGCGCCCAACCGATACCGGCGCTTGTTCACGACACAAAATCCGCCATGATTTCATGCCCCGAAAACATAACTATGTATCAGCACAAAACATGCCGTGATTGGGCGATGGAATGCGGGTGCAAGCGCTATTGAACATGTGCGGATACACACACCTTCAAAGCCGACCGCCTTTTCCGCTTCCGGTTTTGTCTGAAAAAATCCGACGATACGGGAAGATAGCGATGAAATCCTCCAGTTTCCCCAAGTCATGTCCTCGACCGATGCCGGGATGCATCATTCAGGCCGAACATCCTGAGAAGGGTTCCACCGCTGCAACACCCCAGGAAAACGTGTTGAAAAATCTGCTGAACGATGTCACCAGAAGGGAAGTCGCGCTTTCCGGGCTGTCCGACGCCATGGTCGGAACATCCTCCGGCAGTGCTGCCGTGAACACCCATTCTCGCCGCAAGGACATTTCGAAGGATACGTCTGCCGCTTGCACAGGAATCACCCATGCCGAACATTTTGGAGCCGGAAACGCCGCGTCTGCGGCTACGCCGCTGGAAACCCGAAGATAAGACGCCGTTCGCCCGTATGAATGCCGATCCGCAGGTCATGGAATTTTTTCCGGCCCCGCTTTCCCGCGCGGAAAGCGACGCCATGGCGGATCGCTGCGCCGCGCTCGTGGAGCAACGGGGATGGGGATTCTGGGCTGTGGAATGCAAGGGAATCTGCCCGTTCATCGGCTTTGTGGGTCTGCATGTGCCCCAGACCCAACTCCCCTTCTCGCCCTGCGTGGAAGTGGGCTGGCGTTTGGCCGCCGGGCACTGGAAGCGCGGCTATGCCACGGAGGCCGCCCGCGCGGCGCTGGAAGCGGGCTTCGTCAGACTGGGACTGAAGGAAATCGTGGCCTTTACAGCCGTAAGCAATACTCGTTCCCAAGCCGTCATGCACCGGCTGGGCATGACGCGGGACAGCTTTTTTGAACATCCGGCGCTGCCACGGGGCCATGCGCTGCGTCGGCACGTGTTGTATCGCCTGACGCTCGGCGCGTGGGAAAGCCTGCAAAACGCGGCCGGCATCTCCAAAATCCGGAAACGACGCTGTGCCGGGTACGCCCTGTCGCTTCCGTCCGGCGGGTCATGAAAATCACCGGCTGACCCTCGGCAAAAACAGACAGAGCCGCTCCGGTGAGCGGCCCTGATAATGACCTGCCCCCCTTTGTCAATGAGAGCGGGCAGATCGCGGGGGCGACGGTTCTACCGCGCGCCCTTGGGAAACAACACCACGCCCACTGTTTTGAGAATGATCTTGATGTCCAATAAAATGGACATGTTTTTTATATAGTAGAGATCATACTCCAGCTTGTGGCGGGCATCTTCCTCGGAAGCTCCGTAGGGGTAGCATACCTGCGCCCAGCCCGTCAGGCCGGGCTTCACCGTGTGGCGCAGGCTGTAGTAAGGAATGATCTCCTTGAGTTTTATCACAAACTCCATTCGCTCCGGCCGTGGACCGATAAAGCTCATATCCCCTTTCAGAATATTCCAGATCTGCGGCAGCTCGTCGATACGCACCTTGCGGATAAACTTGCCGAAGCGCGTCACGCGGGCGTCGTTCTGCCGCGCCCAGACGGCCCCGTCCTTCTCCGCGTCGTTGCGCATGGAGCGGAATTTGTACACGGTAAATTCCTTTTCATGCAGTCCCACCCGCTTCTGGGTGTAAATGACCGGGCCGGGCGACTCCAGTCGAATAATCACGGCCGAGAGCAGCATCAGAGGCGCGGCGGGAATCAGCAGAAGCAGCGAGATCAATACGTCTGTGGCGCGTTTGAGGCGCCGCAACGAACCACGCGTGTTCAGGGAAAAACCTTCGTTGAGCAGAAGCCATTCATCAGTGATCTGCATGACCGGCAGACGGTTGACCACATGCTCGTAAAAGGAACGGATGTCCACCACCATGGTGCCGCGCAGCTTGGCCATCAACAGTTCATGGGCGATTTCGTCATCAATGGGGGCGTCCGGCAGCAGCACGATCATCGTGGC
>CASQEL010000258.1 GCA_949427775.1 uncultured Desulfovibrionaceae bacterium | reverse complement strand
GAGAGAGAGAGAGAGCAATACCAATAATTGACTATGGAGAAGCAGCGTGACAATGCAGATTTCCGTGATAATCCCCTGCCGCAACGGAGCGAATTATCTTGCAGAAGCCATTGCCAGCATCCGTGAACAGGGCGTAGAATGCGAGATTATTGTGGTGGATGACGGCTCCACCGACGACACAGCCGCGCTGGCGCGCTCACTGGGATGCGTGACCATCACCCAGGAGGCTGCGGGGCCTTCGCGCGCACGAAATACGGGCGTGCATGCGGCGCAGGGTAATTTTATCTTGTTTCTGGATCATGACGACCTGCTGGCTCCCGGCGCGCTGAACGCAATGCTGGAAGCATGCGACGAGGCGACCGATCTTGTCACCGCGCGGTTGCGTGACTTTATTTCACCGGAGCTCTCCGAGGAACAACGCGCCTGCCTGAAAGTGCGGCCTGATGCCTATGGCGGTCTGCTCACTGGCGCGTACCTGTTCCGTCGGGGTATTACGGAAGCTGCGGGCGGATTTGATGAGGCGCTGCCCGGTGGCGAAGTCGTCGATTTTTTGCTGCGTTGCCATGAGTGCGGGGCACGTACCAAGCAACTGGATCTGGTTTCCTGCCTGCGGCGCGTCCACATGAGCAATTCGGGGCGCGTCAAGCGCGAGGCAAATTTCAAGGGTTACACGGCCAGCCTGCGTTCCCGGCTGCGCGGGGCGCGGCAGGGCGCATAACACCGAACCATTCTTGCGCAATGGCTGCACTCACATCCTTATGGTCCCGACTGTTTGCCGATTTTTCCCGGATATGGGCGGCTCTCCCGTCTCCCCTGCGGCGCGCCGCCTGCCTGGTCTTTGTCTGCATCTTTGTCCAGGCGCTCCTCGAGGTGGCGTCCATCCTCTCCATTTCCTTTCTCGCGCTGAGCATCGCCGCGCCGGAGCAATTGCTGCACCGTCCGGCCGGACAGCTCATGCTGACCTGGTTCCCCGGCCTCAAGGCGCTTGAGGCCGACCCTCGCTTTATGGCGCTTGCCTCGGCGGGGGGCGTGGTGGCGCTCATTGCCTGCAAAAATGCCATGTTCGCCTACGTGTCGCTGCTTGGCACACGCTTCGGCGAACGTCTGGCGCTCTATGCCGGGAGGGTTCTTTTTCGACAGTATCTGTACAGCCCCTATACCTGGCACCTTGCCGGCGACAGTGTGGAGATGTTCCAGGCGCTTTCCTGGCGAACGGCCCTGGCCTCCATGACCATGGAACTCATGGATGTCTACACCTATTTCACCATCACCCTTTCGCTCTGTCTCATGGTGGTGGCGTTCACGCCCAAGATCATTCTGCTGATAATGATCTTTCTTGGCGTCATTGCCTTTTCCATCTACAAGCTTCTGCGTCGACGCATGCAGGAGGCCGGCGAAAGCGCGGCCGAATGGGGAAAGCAGGAAAACAGGATTACGCTCAATGCCATGCGCGGTATTCGCGAGGCGCTTATCTACCAGCAACAGGCGGTCTTTTTTGAAAAGTTCAGCGCTACCTGCAAGGACGGCATGCCCGATCGCGCCTTCCTGAACATCGCGCCGCCCATTCCCACCTGGATTCTGGAAACAGCGGGTTTTTTCGTCATTTTCGCTTCCGTCTTCCTCATGATTGAAATGGATAACGCCACCATGGCCCAGATTACAGCCGTGGTGACCATCATCATGCTGACCGCCTGGCGCGTGCTGCCGCTGCTGAACCGCGCCTTGCGTTCGCTGATTTCCATCCAGGGCACGCGCCACCCGGCCATGCAATGCCTTGAGCGTGTGGAGCATGCCCTGGCCAACCCTGCCCTGCCGCCTGCGGAGCCGGATGAAGGCTTTGTTTTCCGCAACGCCATTGAGTTGCGCAATGTAATCTTCCGCTACGCAGGCACGCCCACGACCGGGAGCAACGACGACGCCGGGGACGAGAGTGACACGAAAGTTCCGCCACCCAGCCTGCGCGGCGTTTCGCTTGAGGTGCGCAAGGGCTCGCGTGTGGGCATTATCGGGCGCTCGGGCGCGGGCAAAAGCACGCTTACCCTGCTTTTGAGCGGACTTGCCCCGCCTGACGAGGGCGAAATGCTCGTCGATGGCGCGGTGCTGGAAGGCGGCGCGCTTGCGGCCTATCGCCGTCTGGTGGGCTTTGTGCCGCAAAATCCCTATATTATGGGCGGCAGCATTGCCGAGAACGTGGCGTTTTGCCAATGGGGCCGCCCGTGGGATGAGGAAAAGGTCCGTGCCGCCTGCCGCATGGCCGAATTTGACGTGGCCCTGCAGCGCGGCATTGACGCCCCCCTTGGGCAGGATGGCGCCGGTCTTTCCGGAGGGCAGGCGCAACGGCTCTCCATTGCCAGAGCGCTCTATGCCGAGCCCGCCATCCTGATTTTTGACGAAGCCACAAGCGCGCTGGACAGTGGTGTGGAAAAGGCCATCATGAAAACCATCCTTGCGCTGCCCAGGGCCATTACCACCATTACCATCGCGCACCGGCTGGATACCGTGCGCCGCTGCGACACCATCTACTGGATTGAAGACGGTGAAGTCCGCGAAAGCGGGCCGCCCGAGGTGGTGCTGCCGCACTACGAGGCGTTTCTGGAACAGCATGCCGCCCCTGGCAGCAAGGACAGGGAAAACAGGGAAGGCAGCGAAACGCATGACAGCAAACCACAAGCCTGATATGCCGTCCCCACAGTCAGACATGGCATGGCAATGCCTTGCGGACGAACTGGCGGCCCGGCCGTGGCTCCGCATCTGGTGGCGGGATGACGACGCCGCCTTTATCCACCCCCTGCATGCTGTGCTGCGCCTTGTGGCCCGGCACCGTCTGGAGGCCATGCTTGATGTGCTGGAGCGTTATCGCATGCCGACTCTGGTTGCGGTGGTTCCGTATAAATTTCTCAATGGCGCGCGGCCCCTTGCGCGCCTGCTTGCGCAACGCGGGGCGCCGGTGGCCGTGCATGGCCTGCGCCACAGAAGCCGACTGCCCGGCGGCGCCAATGAGTTTCCCCCCGGTCTGGACGACGAGCGCCAATGCGCCCTGATTCTGCAGGCGCATCGAGAACTGGCCATGGTCTATGGCCCAAAAGCGCTGCCTGTCTTTGTACCGCCCTACAACACCATGTCGCCGGCCCTTGCGTGTCTGCTTGAAGCGCAGGGTCTGGTGATTTCCGCCCGTAATCCGGACCCGTGCGCCCCTGAAAGCAACGACCGGCACGTTGATTATGATTTTGTGGATTGGCGCGCGCGTCGTCTGCTGCCCCACGACCGGATTCTGCGCGACCTGACGCGGCTGGTGCAGAGCGGTCGCCGTTCCCTCGGCTTGAACGGCCACCATAAGCTGATCACCCGTCGTGACAGAGCCTTTTTTGCACGGCTCTTCGCGTGCATCGACCAGTGCCGTGGCGCCCAAACGGACCTGCCCTTTCCTGCCGCACCGTTCATTGCCGGATGAGCGGTCGCTGATTCTGGTATGTGACCTTCGCTCCGGGCGGTTATTGTCGCGTCAAGGCTGAAAAGTCGTGAAAATCTTTTGTCTTCACAAGATGCGGGCCGATCGAAAAACGCTATGGGAGCCTTACACGCTACACAAGAAGCGCCAGAGCATTTTCAGGTTGAAATGCGCTCTTGGGGGCTGCTCGCCCCCAAACC
>CASQEL010000257.1 GCA_949427775.1 uncultured Desulfovibrionaceae bacterium | reverse complement strand
GGCCCGGCGCTTCCGGCCCCCAGTTCCAGCGCGCCATCCAGTGTGGGGGCCGCGCCTGCGGGATTCTCCTTCCCTCCGGAGAGCGGCGGATTGCGACGCGCAGCCCTGGACGGCGAGGCCGACAATCCGCCGATGACGCCGTACATATCGGCGCTGTACACCTCGCCCTTGCAGAACACCAGGTCCACCGCGTCGGCGGCCTGAAACCGCCGCAGCTCCCAGCGCAGTTCCAGCCGCTGTCGCGCGTCTTGCGGGCGGGCCTCCAGATGCAACGAGGCCGCCTCGCCGCCCAGCGGCGTACGGGCCAGTCGGGCCAGGGCCTGCCAATCGGTGACCCTCAAATGCAAAGCCCCATCCAGCAGCGGCCAGGCGTCCGTCGCGATGCCGGCCGACACGGGCGACGCCGCGAAGTCCGATCGCCCGGCGGGGCTGTCCGCGCTTGTATTTCGTGGTTCCCGCACAGACGATGCAGCATCCCGAACATCTTCTGCGACGGACGCGGTTTCAGGCAGACGCGCCCGCATTTCTCCGGACAGATGCACACCGGGAATGCGCACGTCCACACCGCGCAGACTCCCTTGCGGAGCCGACCCGTGCAAACCGGCGACGTCCCAGTCCAATGCGGCCTTGGCCGCGCCCAGGCCGAACAGGGAGCGCGCCGTCAGCCGCAACGTCCCGGAGGCGGCGTCCGGCAGGCCATCGATCACGGTGGTTCCGTCCGTGCCGAAGCCCTCCAGCCTCAGACGCAGATCATCCACGGTTCCTCCGGGCAAACGCAGCCCGGTTCCGACAACATCCAGCATCAGGCGCAAGGGTTCTCGCGCGGCGTCATCCCGATCTCCGTCCGAGGTGTTACGGGAGGCCCCCCCTGCGCCGTCAGATTCACTGTACGCCCTACTGTCACGCGTGCCGTCAGCCGCGGATATACGGGAACCGTCGCCGGAATCCACACGCAAGACGTCACGTCCACTATCTGAAGCACTGTCAGCGGAACTGTCAGGAGTGCTCTTGGCAGAACCATCACGCGCCTCCTTCGAAGACGCCTTGGGAAAACCGTCAGCAGCGGCGTACCGAGCGACGTCAGAGGAGCTGTCATGGGACGCTCTACCCTTATGGTGAGTGCCACTGTTTCCACGATTGTCATGGGCTTCGTCATCCAAACCGTCGTCTGAGGAGCTTTGGGAAGAGCGTATCACACTGTCAGGAAAACTGTGCACTATATTGTCACGCTTACGGTCAGCGCGTATAGCACGGGAATCATCACGTGATCCATCACGCAAGGCGTCACGCCTGTGATCTATAGTACTGTCAGCAGAACCGTCAGAAGAATTATCGTGAGAACCGTCATACGACGCAACGCGCGCGGCGTTGCGGGAATCCTGCCGTGCGGCAGATGCGGCGGTACGGGACGAGTCCGCGCCAGAGTCCCAAAGACTGTCACGCCACCAGTCACGCAAAATGCGGCCATGTCCCAGCTCCAGCCTGACCGTGGCCGTTCCGGCCGGCTCCTGCTGCGACAACCCCAACAGCACGCTCAGCGTGCGCAGATCCCGGACGCCTGCGGTAAGGGCCGCGCCCGGTCCCAGAAGCGGGTCCAGTCCTCCCCCCCCGCGCAGGGTCAGTTGGGGTTGCTCTTCCGGCATGGACACGGCCAGCTCCGGAATCGTCAGACGGCGGCCGTCCCAGCGCAGATCCAGTCCCAGGGCGGACATTTTCCCGAACGCGGTCTGTCCGGCCGCCCGCACCGCGAACGCGCCGCGCAGCCGCACTTCCAGCGGCCCTTCCGGAGCCGGAGGCAGCAGGGGCGCATGGGCGCGGATCTCCGTCCGCAAGGTCGCGCCGCCCAATGCGGGCACGAAGTACGGCAGCAATCCGGCGTCTTCAGCCTCCAGACGCACGATCAGGGTGTCGTCCGCCAGATCGACGTCCACAACAGCCCGGAGGGCTGCCGCGTTCTTGTTCGTGCCCGAAGACGCCCCGGATGCCGCCTCCGGACCGGCCGTTTTTGCGGGCGTCGGCACACCGGACTCTCCCTCCCGAGAGGCGCGCCGTTCCGATGACTGTTCCTGCGACTGTTGCGCAATCTGTTTCGCTGTCTGTCGCGTATCAACGCCGGGGGACTCCCCTGCCGCGCCGCCGTTGGGCAGGGTTTTTGTTCCGACATGCCGGGAACCGTTATCCTGCTGTCGCGCCGCGCCCTGCTCTTTGCCATGCTTTGACACATCCGATGACGGCAAGGGTAATGATTTCGGTGACTGTTGCCCTGACTCTTTCGAAGACGGTTGCGTCGACTGCGCTGATGCTGCCCCGGTCAGTTGCTCAAGAAACGGAGCCAGAGCGGATTTCACCGCTTCGGCGGACAAGGGCGGCTCCGACGCCTGCGTGGTTTCCGGACGCAGCCCGGCCACCTCCAGATGCACGGCCGCCGTTCCGTCCCCCACTGTTGCCTTGCCCGTCAGATCCCCGGTCAGTCCCAGGCCGGGCGTGCCCAGCAGCTCCGGCCCGGCATAGAAGTTGTGCACACGCACCGCCGCTACCTCCAGTCGCAACCAGGAAGGCAGGAGCGACAACGGCTTGGGCGCGGACGGCGGCGTAGGGGCCGAAGGCGGCAGATCCGGCAGTCGGAAAAAACGCACACCGGACAGGCGCAGGCGCTCAACCTCCGGCTTCCAGACGCCCCCGGACAGGGACAGCAGCGAGTCCAGGCGCAGATCCAGACCGGCGCTGGGAACCACCAACCACAGACCGCGCCGATCCGACAGGCGCAGCCCCCGGATGCGCAGCCGTTCGGGCAGAGGACCGCGCAGGGAATCCAGCTCCATATGCAGGCCCAAATCCAAACTGTTGAACACCCGCGGCACAAACCGCGTCAGCCAAGCCGCGCCGCTTTCCGTGCGCGTGAGCGCCGCCAGTGCGCCCAGAGCCACCACCAGCAGAAGCACCAGGGACAGCAGTCCCCGCGCGGTCCAACGCAACAGGCCGCGCCCCAGGGAGCGCCGCCGCGCCGAACGCGCGACCTCATCCCGATCCGCTATCATATCGTCATTATTACTGTCACGCATACCGTCACTTCCGAAAAAACAAAAAAGAACGGATAGTCATGGAGAAAAGGAATTTGTTGCGGGAGAGGGGACGTTCCCGGCGTACCGGAAACGGCTCTTCCCGCGCTGCCTGAAACGGCTCGCCCCTTCTCCGCGACAGCCTCCCCAAACCCGCTAAAAACTCTGGCCTATGCTGATATACACAAAAAAACGCTCGGTGTCGTCGCTGCGCGGATTCAATGGCGTAGCCACATCCAGCCGAACCGGCCCGATGGCCGTATAATAGCGCAGCCCCAGGCCCGCGCCCCACTGCATGCCGTCCTTGCCCGGGTCCGGGCAGGCCGAAGCGTAGGCGTTGCCGCCGTCGAGGAAAGGCACCAGGCCGATGTCTTTGGTGATTTTTATACGCGCTTCCAAGCCGGTTTCCAGAAACGAAGCCCCACCCAGGGGGCTGCCGTCGCTGTCGCGTGGCCCCAGGGACTGATAGGCGTACCCGCGCACCGATCCGCCGCCGCCCACATAATAGCGAATGGACGCGGGCACACGCCAGGCGTCGCCCCGCAGCAGCGATCCGGCCCCTACCCGTGCGGCCAGCACCAGTTTATCCGGTCCCAGCAGCGGGTAGTAGACGCTGCAATCCAGCCGGGTGTGGCCGGCGGTGAAATCCTCCCCGTAT
>CASQEL010000256.1 GCA_949427775.1 uncultured Desulfovibrionaceae bacterium | reverse complement strand
CGCTCATCACCTATATGCGTACCGACTCGTTCCGCATCGCCGACGAAGCGCGCGACGCGGCGGCGGCGTTCGTCGAAGAGCATTGGGGCAAGGACTACCTGCCGCCCAAAAGCCGCGTGTACAAGGCCAAAGGCGGAGCGCAGGACGCCCACGAAGCCATCCGCCCCGTGGACGTGACCATTACCCCGGATATGGTCAAAGGACATCTGCCGCCCGATCAGTACAACATCTATCGGCTGATCTGGTCGCGTTTCGTAGCTTCGCAGATGGCCGCCGCCCGTTTCCATGACACGACGGTCGGCATTCTCTGCGGTCCCACGGAGTGGCGCGCCAAGGGCGAACGGCTGCTGTTCCCCGGTTGGCTGGCGGCCATGCCCCGCAGCGCGGAAGAAGCCGATGCCGAACTGCCCCCCCTGACCAGAGGCGAGACGCTCACAGTGATCAGCCTGACCAAGGAGCAGAAGTTCACCCAGCCGCCCCCACGCTACACGGAAGCCTCGCTGGTGCGCGAACTGGAAGAGCGCGGCATCGGTCGTCCTTCCACCTATGCAAGCATTATTTCCACACTTCAGGATCGCGACTATGCGCGCCTGGAAGAAAAACACTTTGTGCCCACGGATCTCGGCGGCATCGTCTGCGATCAACTGCGGCAGCACTTCACCCGGCTTATGGACGTGGGATTCACCGCCCAGATGGAAGAGGATCTGGACAAGGTGGCCGAAGGCCGGCGCAACTGGGTGGATCTGATGCGCGCCTTCGCCGGTGATTTCAACCCCACGCTGGACGCCGCCGCCAGGAACATGCAGACCGTCAAGACGGGCGTGGCCACGGATGTGATCTGCCCCGAATGCGGCAAGCCCATGGTAGTGAAATTCGGCAAGGCAGGAACGTTCCTGGCCTGCTCGGGATATCCGGAATGCCGTCATACAAGCAATTTCATCCGCGACGAAAAAGGCGACATCCGGCCTGTGGAACGGGAAAAAATCGCGCAGGAGGTCGTGGGAGCCTGCCCGCAGTGCGGGAACGATCTGGTTATCAAGAAATCCCGTACCGGCAGCCGGTTCATCGCCTGCACGGGGTATCCCAAATGCACCTATACCGCGCCCTTCTCCACCGGCGTCCCCTGTCCGCGCGAAGGATGTTCCGGAACACTGGTGGAGAAAAGTTCCAAGCGCGGCAAGATCTTCTATTCCTGCGATCAGTTCCCCAAATGCGATTTCGCGGTCTGGGACTGGCCGGTGCAGGGAGAGTGCCCTCAGTGTCATTCTCCCGTTTTGGTGGAGAAAGTCACCCGCGGCGTCAAGCGCGTCGTCTGCCCTACCAAGGGATGCCGGTACGTGCGCGAGGAGCCCGACGAAGCGGAGGATGCCCCCGGCGTCGCGGGAGCGACGCCCGCATAATCCTTCCCAATGACCGTCTCCGGGCCGGAAAGCAATGCTCTTTCCGGCCTTTTTCATTATATTTTACCATGTTGCACTTGATCAAGTACTTCCCATGCAACACTGAATTCAATTATTGCACCGTGTTTCATGAGCAGAGTATACTATTGCAGTATATATGTTTGTAAAAGCATATATACTGCAAAGCATAATGCTCCATGAAAAATATGTTCTTGTATACATGTATAATAAAGAACGTTCATGTCTGTTTTTTATCAAAATGTCATCATATAATCTGATAAACCTTGACCTGACATAATAAAAGAGCAAAACTGTCCGCATCTGACACCTGTATGCGGCGCACAACGCCGCCCAACCTCCCGCAGCATGAGGAACATATATCATGGATAAAATTCTGCGCATCAATGTCGGAGCCGAAGGCGGTCCCAAGGCCACGGTGGAATCTCTCGGGGAATATGCCGGACTCGGCGGCCGCGCCATGACCACCCGCGTGGTCGTCAGGGAAGTGCCCCCCGCCTGCCATCCTCTGGGCCCCGAAAACAAGCTCGTCATCGCCCCCGGCCTCATGGCCGGTTCCGCCGCCGCCACCTCCGGCCGTGTCTCCGTCGGCTGCAAAAGCCCGCTGACCGGCACCATCAAGGAATCCAACTCCGGCGGCACGGGCGGTCAGTATCTGGCGCGTCTCGGGTATGCGGCCGTCATCATCGAAGGCGAACGCAAAGGCGACGATCTGTACAAGGTCATCATCAAAGCCTCCGGCGTCACCATCGAGAAAGCCAACGATCTGCGCATGCTCTCCAACTATCCCATGGTGGAGAAACTCCACGGTCAGTACGGCGATGCCCCCTGCTTCATCACCATCGGCACCGCCGGGGAAATGCGCATGGGCAACTCCACCATCTGCTTCACCGACCCGGAAGGCCGTCCCACCCGGCATGCCGGGCGCGGCGGCGTGGGCGCGGTCATGGGTTCCAAAGGCATCAAGGCCATCATAGTGGACCCCACGGACACCAAAATCCGCCAGCCCAAAAATTCGGAACAGTTCAAAGCCGCCAACAAACTGTTCGCCCAGGGATTGCAGCAGCACCCTGTCACCGGCCAGGGGCTGCCTACCTACGGCAGCAACGTGTTGATCAATATTCTGAACGAGGCCGGGGGCCTGCCCGCCTATAACTTCTCCAACGGCCGTTTTGCCGACGTGGACAAACTCAGCTCCGAAACCCTGGTCGAAATCCAGAAAAAACGCGGCGGCAATCCCACGCACGGCTGCCATCGCGGTTGCGTGATCAAGTGTTCCGGCATCTGCGTGGACAAGGACGGCAACTTCCTTTCCAAGCAGCCCGAATACGAAACCGTGTGGTCGCACGGCGCCAACTGCGGCATCGACGATCTGGATGCGGTGATCAAGATGGATTACATGAACGACGACTACGGCCTGGACACCATTGAAACAGGCGCGACCCTGGGAGTGGCCATGGAAGCCGGAGTCATCAAGTGGGGCGACGTGGAAGGGGCCATGAATCTGATCCATGAAATCGGCAAGGGCACGCCGATGGGCCGTATTCTCGGCGCGGGCACGGCCACCACGGCGCGTTGCTACGGCCTGGAGCATGCGCCTGTGGTCAAGGGACAGGCCATGCCCGCCTATGATCCCCGCGCCGTCAAGGGCGTGGGTGTCACCTACGCCACGACGACGCAGGGCGCGGACCATACCGCGGGATACGCCGTAGCGCCCAATATCCTGAGCGTGGGCGGCAAGAAGGATCCGCTGGAAGCCGCCGGACAGGCCGCTATTTCCCGCGATCTGCAAATCGCCACGGCCGCGCTGGACTCCACCGGCTACTGTTTGTTCGTGGCTTTCGCCATTCTGGATCAGCCGGAGACCTTCCAGGCCATGATCGACAGCATCAACGGCATGTACGGGCTGAACATGACGGCCGAAGACGTGGTCGAACTGGGCAAGAATATTCTGCGTGAAGAGCGGGAATTCAACAAAGCCGCCGGATTCACCAAGGCCCATGATCGTCTGCCCATGTATTTCCGGCGCGAAGCCTTCCCTCCGCACAACACCAAGTGGGACGTAAGCGACGAAGATCTGGACAGCGTTTTCGACTTCTAGTACACAGAAACATCTAAAGTTTCTGTGTACTAGGCGCCATGCGAGAGCATGGCGCGGCGGCGTAGTCGCCGTGAATGAGCCGAAAACCGCGTTTTTCGGCGAATGATCTTGACGCAAAATACGAAGTATTTTGTGTTATGCTGTACTAGAACAGTTCACGGTTGAAATGCTCCAAAAGATGTGGGGCTCCGCCCCACCCCCCGCCG
>CASQEL010000255.1 GCA_949427775.1 uncultured Desulfovibrionaceae bacterium | reverse complement strand
ATGCCCAGCGCGCGCGCGGCCTTGAGTTGTCCGGCGGGCAGCGCTTCGATGCCGCCCCGGAATATCTGCGACTGGTAGGCCGCGCTGGTGCACCCCAGAACGGCGCAACTGATGGCGAACGGCTCCACCGGCAGTCCGAGGGAAACAAACAGCCCGAAAAACAAAAACAGCAGCACCAGGATGGGCACGCCGCGGAAAAACCAGACATACAGCCCCACCAGCCGCCGGAGCACCGGCCCCCCGTACACCTGTCCCACAGCCATGGGCACGCCCAGCGCCAGCCCCACGGACAGGGCGATAGTCACATTGGCGATAGTCACAAGACTGCCGCCGAGAATGAAAGGAAGGGCATCCCAAACAGTGGTGAGCGCGTGCATGCGTGTCCTTCAGCCGGCCCGCCCCGGCGGGGCGGAACCGGCCGTTGATGCGTCTATCATGTTTTTCCTGAAAGAAACGATAACGAAAAAACTACTTGTTCAAATATTTCTTCTGAAGTTCCTTCCAGTACGGATCGGCCATAAGCTGCTTGTAACCTTCGTCCAAAAGACGGCGCAGTTCCTTGTCGCCCTTGCGCAACGCCACGCCGAACTCGTCCGGTTGGCCGTGCGTGCCGGCCTTCTTGACGTCCTTGCCCTTGGCGATGGCGTCCTCGGCGGGCAGCGAGTCCATCAACGCCGCGTCGATACGGCCGTTCAACAGATCCTCCACAGCCAGGGGCGCGGATTCATAAAAGCGCAGTTCAAAGGGATAGTTCTTGGCCTTCTGCTCCTGCTGGATGGCGTCGGCTTCCGACGTGCCGCGCTGCACGCCCAGCTTGATCTTTTTGCCCAGGATGTCGGCGGGCGTCAGCGCGGAATCCTTTTTCACCAGAAACACGCGCGAAACCGTCCAGTAGGGGTTGGAAAAATCCACCATTTTGCGGCGTTTTTCCGTAATGCTCATGCCTGAGCCCACCATGTCGATCTGCTTGACCTGCAGGGCGGTGATGATGCCGTCCCAGGCTATCGGCTTGTGCGTGACGGTGAAGCCCATTTTTTTGGCGATCCAGTTGAGGGAATCCACGTCGAACCCGGCGGGTTGGCCGCTTTTTTCGTCAATATAGGCAAAGGGCGGGTAATTCGCGTCGATGCCGTTGACATAGCTTTTCTCCGCGGCCGACACGGGGAACGCGCCCAGCAGCAACACCAGGGAAGTGAGGAAAAGGATTCTTTTCATAAACTGGAGTCTCCTTGCATCATGAGGACGAAGTTTTGCGGAAAGCCCGAAAAGCTTCCGCATGCGGCGAAAAAGAGCCTCCGGCGACCGGGGGGAACGGTTCCCGAACACGACGCGCCGGAACATGGCCGCTGTCGCCGGCCGGAGGGGGAGACGCCGTCCGATGCCGGAAGACTCCGCCGCCTGTTGCCGGTGCGGCCGCATGGAGCGGCATGCGCCGAATTGCTCCACTGAAGAGCTACGGCTACCAAAATACGGCCCGCCGTGCAAGGGAAACGACGCCCCCCTTGTCTTCTCCGCCGAATATAGTAAACTTTTCAGCCTTGACGGACTGTTGTGAGAGATGCCTATGTTTCAATCCCTTGGAGCGCGGGCGTTCGCCGTACCCGCGCCCGTTTTCCTTGTGGGAAGCTATGATCGGGATGGCCGCGCCAACATCATGCCGGCCGCATGGTCGGGGCTCTGCGCCTCGCACCCTCCCTGCCTCGCCGTCTCGCTGGCCCGGACACGCTGGACGCACGCCGCCATTGCGGAACGTCATGCTTTCACCGTCAGCATCCCCGACCGCGACATGGCTGCGCAGGCCGACTTCGCCGGACTGATCTCCGGCAGGGACGAAGACAAATTCGCCGCGCTGGGACTGACCCCGAAGACGGCCGAGCATGTGGACGCCCCCTATGTGGCGGAATGCCGGGCGGTCATCGAACTGCGCCTGCTGCATACATTGGCGTTGGGTTCGCATACGCAGTATATCGGGGAAATTATGGACGTGAAAGTACAATCCCGATATTTAGATGCCGACGGTTTTCCGGACATGCGGCGGCTCGATCCTCTCTTGTATGTTCCGCTGGCCCGCGAATATTGGAGCGTGGGGCAGATTGTGGCCAAGGCATTTTCCGTGGGGCGCAGCGTGGACCGCCGCGCCGTGATCGGGGGAGACGGTTCCTGATCCCGCGGGATTTTCCCATACGACGTTTTACGTGATTGATCCCCCTGCTCCGGCACGGATGCATCCGCGCGATTTCGGTCGGTTTTTCCGGAGGTTCCTGATGTCCGTACGTTTTCCCTTCAGCATAGCGTTTCTCAAACGGCTGGGAATCGATCCGCAGACCGCGTTGCTGTTGATGACGGATCTGCTGGTGTTGACATGCTGCGCTCTGACGGCTTTTCTGCTTCGAGCGCTGGTCGATAATCTTGACCCGGTGCTCTATCAGGGCGTCATGCCCTTTCTTCTCCTGGGGCCCGTTTTGAACATGGCTCTGGGAACCTGCCAGACCATAGCCCTCCCCCCTCCACGGGAAATCAAACAGCTTTTTCTGGCGACCACGCTGACATATTTAATCATCCTGGCATTCCTTTTCATTACCAAATCCGGAGATTCCTATTCCCGGCTGGTAGTGACGGGCGCCTGGTTCTGCAGCGTTTTCGCCGTGCCCATCATGCGCGGCATCGTACGGCGCAAGGTCTCCCGCGCGTCCTGGTGGGGCCGCCCGCTGATTATTTTCAGCGACGGTCCCCTGGCCGACGACATTTGGCACAGTCTCGCCACACACCCGGAACGCGGTCTGCGCCCTGTGGAAAAAATTCCCCTTGTTCCCGACAATCCCGAACTGACGGCGACGCTGGCGGCCGCCGCCGCGCGACATCCGCGGGCGCTCGCGCTTATTCTCCCCACTCCCGAGCGACAGGATGTCACGTTTCTTACCGAGATGGGACGCCACTTCAGCGGGGTGCTCGTCGTGCCCATGAGAAACCTTGAGGACACGCGCCTCTGGTTCACGCCGCGCGATCTCGGTACGGTCGTAGGACTGTTGGTTCGGCAAAATCTCATGGACCCGCGGCGTTTGCTCTTCAAACGCTGCGTCGACGTGCTGTTGACCTTGCTGGGGAGCATTCCGGCGTTGCCCATAGGCATAGCCATCGCCCTGGGCATCAAACTGGACAGTCCCGGCCCCGTCTTCTACACCCAACGCCGTATCGGCCAGGACGGCAACCCCATCTTCATTTATAAATTCCGCACCATGGTATCCGATGCCGACGCCGTGCTCCATCGCTACCTGGAGTCCGATCCCGCATTGCGAAAAGAATGGGATGCGGATCAGAAACTGCGTCATGATCCGCGCATCACCCGCATGGGGCGTTTTCTGCGCAAAACGAGTCTGGACGAACTGCCGCAGCTTTGGAACGTGCTGCGCGGCAGCATGAGTCTGGTAGGGCCGCGCCCCATTGTGGAAAAGGAAGCCGGCAAGTACGGACCCGTCTTTGAGGAATACTGTCGCGTGAAACCCGGCATCACGGGGCTGTGGCAGATTTCCGGCCGCAACAACACCACATATGCGGAGCGCGTCCGCTTCGATCACTACTACGTGAGCAACTGGTCGGTCTGGCTGGATTTGTGGATACTGGCCCGGACATTCCCTGTGGTGCTGCGCGGCTACGGGGCCTATTAGGGCATTTACAGGTTGAAATGCGCTCTTGGGGGCTGCTCGCCCCCAAACCCCCCGGCAGGGGAA
>CASQEL010000254.1 GCA_949427775.1 uncultured Desulfovibrionaceae bacterium | reverse complement strand
CCCCGCAATAGGGGCAAAACTCTATACCTTCCAAGGTGATGGGGTGTCCGCATGCCTCATTGCTGCACATGCGCGGTACGGGACTGAGCTCCACAATGAGTTCCCCCTCGCGTACGGAAACCATTTGTTTGCTTTCACGGTAGTCGGCAGTCTTAAACACGCGTTTGACCACGGCGTCCATGGGGGCGAGCACAGCCTTTTCCTGTTTCATGATGGAAACATTGAAAAGTTCCTCTCCAGCTTTGACAATGTCGCCGGGGTGCACGTACATGACCCACAGATCGCCGTTGCTGGGGGCCGCCACATGGTATGGGTTGGCGGGATCAGCTTTGATGAGTCCCTTGCCCGCTGTATTCTGCGGCTGCGTCACCTGCACTTCGCAACTCATGATTTCCGAGTCCAGTACGTAGCGGCATACGGAGATGCCTGCCTTGTTGGGACGCGAAATACTGAGCAGAGCCAGATGATGCGGCTTGCCGCGTGATTCGTTGAAATAGAGATCCTGGCCGGGTTTGAGTCCTTCAAACCAGACATGAAGGGGCAGATTGTTGGGATCCCCGTATTTGGCCCGGAACCGGATAGTCTTGAGGGCATCTCCGGGATGGTTGAGATACAGTACAAATTCTTCGTCCGTGGGCTTGCGTCGCATGGCATCAATAAAGGCCGCTTCTTCCGCCGCCAGATTGATGTCCTTGAGCGTTTCCAGGGGCGAGGTTTCCGTACGCTGCGCCAGCGCCGTCTTCCAGGTGTTGCCGAACGCGCTTTCATAGACCCAATCGGGGGGAAACCCCAGAGGCAATTTGCCGAACTTGCCGAGCAACAGATTGCGGAATGCGTCGTTGCAATCCTGGTAAATAGCAAATCGGGCCTTGCGCATTTCCGGACTCAGTTCGGCTTCGGGTGTGCGCGTCACTTCGTCGAGCACGCTTAACAGATAGCGGACTTCTTCCTCGCCGCCGCGTTTCCAGGCGCCGGTCACGGCCAGAAATGCCGTGTTCCAGGTAATCTGCGAACCGGGCGTGACATCGTGGTAGCGTACAATCTGCCGTATGCCCGCCAGGAATTTGAGCATGTAGGGCAGCAGATGGATATACCCCTGCTTCATGGCTCCTTCCTGCGAGGAAGATGTCGCGCCGCCGGGCATAGCGTGTTGAACGACGTCATAGTCTATGCCCTGGAAGTACGGCGAGCAGTATCTGTCATAATACGGCATGATCTGTTTGCAGACGAAGTTGGCGTCGCGGATGGCCTGCTTATTGAGGTTGGTTTTGAGTCCCAGTTCGTCTTCGACATAGGCGGCCATGGACAAGACGTCGCCTTGTCCGTAGGAACGGACGGCGGAGCCCAACCCCACATCCAGAATATGAGCTCCGGCTTTGGCGGCAGCGCCGCAGGCGGGCACGAACAGGCCGTCCGTATAGTGGCGGTGATAATGCAGCACCAGCGAAGGCCAACGATGGCGCAACGCGGAAACCAGTTCCGTCATGAAGCGGGGGGGGCATATTCCGGCCATATCCTTGAGACCCAGGATAATGTTCCGGGAGGCGTCTTCGGGACCCGTGCCCAAAATGTCGCCCGTCATGCGCAGAATGGCTTCCGCCACTTCCAGGTAATGCGGCACATCGAACCCCTTGGCCAGGGACAGGGAGATGGCGGGCTCAAACACCACATCTCCGCGGTTCATGACCACTTCGGCCAGCGGACGCATGTTTTCGATATGGTTCAGAAAGTCAAAACAGCGGATAACCTGGTAATAATCGCAGATCATTTCGCCTGTCAGACGCATGAGGTTGCGCGGCTGCGGCGTATAGCCGAGCACGTTGGTGGAACGTACCAGAATCTGCTTGAGCGTCTTGGGGGCAAAACGGTTCCACTCCGCGGCCTCCGTAAAGGGATAGGTCATGTTGGCCATCATGGCCACATGGAAGTGCGCGCCTCCTCCGTTTTCAATGGAGAAATAGCCTGCGTTGTCCAGATAGGGGCCGATCAGGGCATCTTCCGCCAGACGGAAACGATTGCCGCTGTTGGACTGGGTAAAATCGCGGGGAGTTGTGTCGGTAAAGTGGACATAATCAGAGTCCCGGATGAAGTCCAGCAGTGCAATGCGATCTTTTTGCGGATAAGGAGACGGAGCGCGCCGCAACTCTCCATAAATAGGCGGCAGCACCGGCTCGAACGGAGCCATGCGCGGCGTGTCCATAGTCCGATATTCACCCAGCTGAACATGAGGATTATATCCTTTCGCGGAAATTTCCGCCACAAGCCGCGCCAGACGTTCTCCTTCCGGGGCCAGATCCATGTAACACATGAGTTCCGGCGTTTCGGCGATGAAGTTGGTATCGAAGTTGCCCTGCTGGAAACGCGGGTGTCGCAACACCTGACGGAAAAACGGAATGGTGGTCTTGACGCCGCCGATGACATATTCTCCCAAAGCCCGCTGCATGATGCCCATGGTTTTGTCCCAGTCCTGGGCATAGGTGATGAGCAGCGAACCGGCAGAGTCGTAGTTGGGCGGGAACTCGTACCCGGCCGACATATTGGAGTCCATGCGTACGCCGGGGCCGCCGGGAGATACATAGCGGGTCACCAAACCGGAGTTGGGAGCAAACTGTTCCTGCGGATCTTCGCAGTTGATGCGCACCTGCATGGCATAATGCATGGGGCGGTTGACGTCCTCTTTGAGACGCAACTCCGCACCGAAGGCGATGGCGATCTGTTCTTCCACCAGATCGATGCCGTACCGGCATTCCGTGATGCCGTGTTCCACCTGAAGTCGGGTATTGACTTCGATGAGATAGGGGTCGCCTTCCGGCGTCACCAGAAATTCCACGGTGGCCAGGGAATGGTATCCGACTTCGCGTACCAGCTTACGCGCATATTCCTTGAGGCGTTCACGCAACTCAGGCGTCAGCCCCGACCAGGGGGACGGCGTGATTTCAATGAGCTTTTGGTGATTGCGTTGGACGGTGCAGTCGCGCTCGTCGCAGGCGAACACGTTGCCGTACTTATCAGCTATCACCTGAACCTCAATGTGACGCACCTTGTCCAGGTATTTTTCTACAAACAGTCTCGGGTTGCCGAACGATGCCTGCGCCATGGTGGACGCTTTAAAAAAGGCGTCTTCCAGTTCCGCCTCATTATGGATGGCGAAGATGCCTCGCCCGCCGCCGCCGCCTTCGGCTTTAAGCATGATGGGCAGGCCGATTTCTTTGATAAGTTTGCGGGCGGTGGGCACGTCTACGGCTCCTTCCGAGCCGGGAACCACGGGGATGCCCAATTTTTTGGCGATGGTTCGGGCCTGGACCTTGTTGCCCAGCATTTCCATGGCGTCGGCTGTGGCGCCGATAAACGTCAGGCCAGCGTTGGCGCATTTGCGGGGAAAGCGTTCGTCTTCGGAGGCGAACCCCCATCCGGGATGGATGCCCACAATTCCCCGTTGCCGGGCAAGGGAAATGATGCGATCAATATCAAGATAGGCGCGCGGGTCGCTGCCCAGCAGAAGCAATTCCTGCGCGGCCGCGGCTGCCGGAGCTGTTTTGTCCACATCGGTGGCGGTCATGACGGCTATCGCGTCAAACCGTTCCCGGATGGAACGACAAATGCGCCGGGCGGGAATGCCTCGGTTGGCCACGAGGATGGCCTTGCCTTTCAATGCCTCCTGAATCTCTCCGAACGTTTTGTTCGCCATGGTGGTTGATGCCCTTCAGGGACGTTCAGCCGTCCCGGCGGCGCCGTT
>CASQEL010000253.1 GCA_949427775.1 uncultured Desulfovibrionaceae bacterium | reverse complement strand
GTTTGGGGGCGAGCAGCCCCCAAGAGCGCATTTCAACCTGAAAATGCTCTGGCGCGTGACATGCGACGCCGCAAGGGCCAACGCGTCTTCAAGCGCCTCTCCCTGCCCTGCCGATTCCGCGGTACAGGGCTTCGGAGGAAAGACGAAACCGGCCGGGGATCTTTCAAAGGCTTTGCAGGCCCGGCGGAACACGTCACGCTGCGGTTTACGCCCTGTTTCCCTGCCGCCCTTTCCACCAGCTCCGGAGCACTTCTATCGCCACGGGGGCCACGGAAATGATGATGATGGCGTAGACGATCAATCCGAAATTTTCACGCGCAAAGGACGTGTTGCCCAGAAAATACCCTGCGGAAACCAGTCCTCCCACCCACAGGATGCAGCCGGAGATATTGAACAGCAGGAAGGTGGCGGGATGCATCAGGGCGATGCCCGCCACAAAGGGAGCAAAGGTGCGGACGATAGGGATGAAACGCGCCAGAACAATAGCCTTGCCGCCGTGGCGCTCGTAGAAGTGATGAGCTTTGAGCAGATGCTCTTTTTTGATGAACCGGGTGTCTTTTTTAAAAATGGCCGGTCCCACATGACGGCCGATGCTGTAATTGACGGCGTCGCCCGAAATGCCCGCGGCCAGCAGCACGGCCATGACCTCCGGATAGCCCAGCAATCCGGCCCCGGCCACCACGCCGGATGCGAACAGCAGGGAATCGCCGGGCAGAAACGGCGTCACCACCAATCCCGTCTCGCAAAAAACAATAAGGAACAGGATGGCATAGACCCACAAGCCGTACTGTGCCGCCAGTTCAAACAAATGCTTGTCGATGTGCAGCACAAAATCAATGACATAGGTGATTGCTTCCATTAAATATATTCTCCAGTGGGACGGGCCGCGGCGGCCCCGGCCGAATCGCGACGCACGGGGAGGCGGCATCGTTCCCGCGTTCCGGCGCGTCGCAACGCCCGGCGGTTTCCGGCTTGAAATGCCTCCCGAGCCGTTGTACAGGAGCACATGTTTCCACGCGTGCAGAATGCCCGCCTTGTACCGCAGGTTGTACGGCAGCACAACAGGAACATCCGTCCCTGAATCCGTTTTGCCGGAGGCATCGCCTTGTTCATTCTTTCCGTTCTGTCGGCCTTTCTGCCCGTGCTGCTTATTCTCGTCCTGCTGCTCCGGTTCCGGGTGGCCATCGACGTGGCCGGGGCCGTCGGTCTGGCGTTGACGATCCTGCTGGCTCTGTGCCGGTTCGACACCGCCCCCTCCGTCGTCGCGCAGTCCGTGCTGGCCGGAGCCATAGGTTCTCTCCCGGTCAGTCTGGTGCTGGCCGCCGGTATTTTCCAGATCTCGGTCATGGCCGAAATGGGGGCCGTGGCCCGGCTGGCGGCGCTGATGAAGACTCTGGCGCCCGGCCGGCAGGCCGTGCAGGTTCTGCTGATCAACGTGGGCTTCGGCATTCTGTTGACCGGACTGGGCGCGGCCACGGTGGCTATTCTGCCGCCCATCCTGCTGGCTCTGGGCTATTCCGTGTCCGCCGCCATTCTGTTGCCCGCCCTGGGGTATGTGGCGCTGTGCATGTACGCTCTGCTGGGCGTGCCCGCCGTGGTGCTGGCCACATTCGCCGGGCAGCCCGTCTACGAAACAGGACTGGCGCTGGCCTCTTTCATGCCGATCATTTCCACCTGCGTGGCTTTCGCCACCCTGTACGTCACCGGCGGCCTGCGCCTGGTGCGCCGGGGCTTGTGGCCCGCGCTGCTCACCGGGCTCTCTTCCGGTTTCACCGCCGTCGTCCTGGCCCGCCTCGGTCTGGTGACCGTGACGGCCATTCTGGCCGGGCTGGCCGTCATGTTGGTGCTGGTGCTGTATGTCAAATGCACGGGACGCCCCTTGCACGATCCGACGTTGGGCACGGAAGCCGATCGGGAGGCCGAGCGCCGCCTCTCCCTGATCCGGGCCTGTTCGCCCTGGCTGCTGCTGACGTTCTTTTCCCTGCTGCTGAACACGCCCGCCCTGCCCTTTTTCGATCTCGTATTCCGCCAGTGGTCCATGCCGCTGGACATCATTCCCGGCGCGCCGGAACGCCTGCGCCTGTTCTGGCAGGCCTATTTCTGGGTGATCGTCTGCACCCTGCTCTGCCTGCCCCTGCTCCGGGCCACCCGGCGCGGCATGGCCGCGGCCTGCCGCAAATCCCTGCACAGGGCCTGGCGGCCGTTTCTCGCCACAGTCATCTATTTCGCCATCGCCTATGTCATGAACCACTCCGGCAAGCAGGCCGACTGGACGCTCGGCGCGCCGGACAACAACATGATCCTGGTCATGGCCGAAGCGGCCTCGAATCTGTTCGGGACGTTCTACCCCGCGGCCGCGCCGTTTCTCGGCCTGCTGGCCGGATTCGTGAGCGGCTCCGCCTCTTCGGCCGTGGCCATGTTCACCAAACTGCATATGGCGGCGGCGGAAGGCATTCACGTTTCGGGTCTGCTGGTGGCGACGGCCGGCAGCGTCGGCGGCGGCCTGGCGGGGGTGATTTCTCCGTCCAAGTTGTTCAACGCGGCCGCGTCCATCGATCGTATGGACGCGGCCACGGCGGTCCTGCGCCCCGCCTTCACGGCAGGTCTGGCTATTACCGCCGTCTGCGCCCTCATGGCTCAGGTATGGGCATATTGATGATCAGGCGCGTTCTTGTCTGCCTGCTGTTGCTGCTGACGGCGGGATTCCCGGTCGTCGGACAGGCCGCGGAATCTTTTCATCCGGGCTTCAAAACGCTGGGAGTCTGGATTCCGGAAAAAAATCTGCGCCTGGACATCAACATCTGGTATCCGTCCGTCCGCTCCCCGTTTGAAGTCAACTACAGCCCCTGGCGGTTTCAAGCCGCGCGCTACGGAAAAGAGGTTTCCGGCCGTTTCCCGCTGTTGCTGCTGTCGCACGATTCGCCGGGCACGCGCTTTTCCTATCACGAAACAGCGGCGCATCTGGCCAGAAGCGGCTTTGTCGTAGCCGCGCCCACCCACGACGGCGACAACATGGACGATATGTCCAAACTCTTCACGCTGGCTCAATTGACGGACCGCGTCCGGCAATTGGGGGCGACGCTGGACACCGTGCTGTCGCACCCGGATATCGCTTCCAGCATCGATCCCAACCGTGTGGGCCTCGTGGGGTTCGGCGCCGGCGCCACAGCGACCCTGCTTATGGGCGGCGCGTTGCCGGACGGCGGGGGGTGGCCCGCCTACTGCGCCAGAGCGGGCAGGACCGATGCCTACTGCAACGAATGGGCCGCGCCCCGTATGGCCCGCATGGTCGCCGACCTTCCCCTAGGGTACAGTCCGGCCGATGTGCGCGTCAAGGCCGTCGCAGCCGTGGCGCCGGGGTACGGCATGTTGTTCACCCGCGACAGCATGCGCTATTTTTATCCGCCGCTCCTGTTGATCCGCGCGGACGACGACGCCGTTAACAGATACCCCCTGCACGCGGACGCCATCCTTGCCGCCCTGTCCCGCCCGCCGCAGTTCGAAACGCTCGTCAATGCCGACGCCGCAGCCCTGATGTCCGCGTGCCCGCCGGAGCTGCGGCAGGATCTGCCGGAATTATGCGGCGCCACTCCACCTGAGGTCCGCAGCCGCATCCACGCCCGGCTGGACATGCTCCTGGCCCGCTTTTTTCTGCGTACCCTCGGGGATCCCCAAAATCTTCCACAGATTCCCGCCCCGCCGGCTCTGAGACCGCTTCCCCCCCCCGCCCCCGCCGCCGTACAGAAAAACACGCCGCG
>CASQEL010000252.1 GCA_949427775.1 uncultured Desulfovibrionaceae bacterium | reverse complement strand
CGTGTGGAAGATTTGGATCTGGCGGAAGAAGACGTGTTGCGCCTTGAGCGAGCCACTGCCAATTTTCTGGACGAACTGCGATTGCCTCTGTCCCAGATATGCCCGGACGGACGAAAAAACAGGATTCTGCAGTAACCATGTTCTGGAGGACATTCATCCTCGTTGTATTCGGCATCGTCAATGTGGTGCTTTTCTACCGCATGATCTGGAGTCCTCAAGGGCTGATCGCCTACCGTAACCTTAAGGAACAGCATGCCGCATTGGAAGCGCGTGTAGCGGAGCTGGACAAGGCGAATCTTGCTCTGAGCCGCGAAATTCGCCTTCTCCAATCAGATGATAACTATGTGGAAAAGATGATCCGTCAACGTCTGCACTATGTCCGCGACAATGAAATTTTGTATCTGTTCAAGGATGCGCAGGCGTTTTCAAGACCCGGAGGGGCCTCGGATGAAGGAAAAAATTGAATGGTATCAGGAAGTACTGGAGCTTGAACCCAATTCCAAGGTGTTTTTTCCCTTGGCGCGTCTGTTGGCCCAGACAGGACAAGTCGAAGACGCTTTGAGCACATTGCAGCACGGTATCGCCCGTCACTCCGAATTTATTGAGGCGCGACTGTATTATATTGAACTATTGTACACACACGGTCACATGTCTCAGTGCCGGGAGCAGGTGGATCAACTTTCCGGTCTGTTTTCCGGGTATGCCGGTTTTTGGGAAGCATGGGGCGCATGCCTGGCTTCTTCTGAAAAAGGACGTGATGTCGCTTTGGCTTTGACGTTTCTGGCTGCCTCTTTTCAAAACAGCAGCCTGACGTTGGCCCAGGTTATGGAATTGGGCCTGCAAAGCGTTTTGGGCCGCAAAAAGCAAGAATCCTCCGCTCATACTCCATGTGCCGTTTCGCCTTCCGAGGCGGATAACATGCCCGAAGTATCTGCTGCCGCGGCTGCACCGCCTGCCGTACCGCCGCTTGCCGAACTGGTGCAGGCGCTCCCGGCGGAGTCGCAAGCCGTCCGACTTGCTGATTTGGCTGAACAAGCCCGTCGGGTAGCCGTAACGGATGTTCCTCAGGTCGGCGACGGCGAAGAGCGATTTTCCCTGCGTACACGCTCCATGGCTGAAGTACTGGCAGAGCAGGGGGACTTCAAAGGAGCGCTGGAAATTTATCAGGAACTGGCGCTGACGGCCTCTACCTCTGAGGAAGCTGTAGATCTGCAGCATCGCATCTCCACCCTGACGGCGCGCCTTGGCGCGGCGCAGGAAGAGGCGATGCCGCAGGAAGAAGTTTCTTTGCCGGAAGCTTCCGCTCCCGGCAAAGACAGGTTGCTCTCGTTGCTGCAGACTCTTGCGGGCCGCTTGGAAACGAGGGCGCAGGGGTAGCGCGTTCATACCGTACAGGAGAAGCCGGTGCCAAAAAGATTTACGACAGTCTGTCTCTTTCTGACCGTCGCTGCCATAGTGACGGCGGGGTGCAGTTCCAATCAGACAGTGCATGACGCATGGAAGACCACTAAGGGGCTGTGGTACACTTATGCCAGTCCTCCAGCGACCATCGATTACGAGGAGTCCGGCGAAATGAGCGTGCACGAGCTGGCCCTGGCGACGCGTATGATGGGGATAGATATCCAGCTCGGCCAACTTGAGCGGGTTATGAGCAATGCCGACAAGCCGCCGACGAACGAATGGCTTCAGAATTTTTTTGCCCGCTTCCCCTGGATGGGCGGGTTTGCCGGAGTGAAGGCAGATGGTCAAATCATCGGCCAGGAACCGGCTGCTCCCATGAAATCCCTGGATTTTCTACCACTGCTTGAGGAAGATGAAAAACAAAATATGCGTGCCCTGCGCGGGTATGTGGAAGATACGCCTCTGGGGGCGGAAGTTTTTCTGGCCGCTCCGTTGTACGATGCCTCTGACTTTCTCGGGGTTGTGGTGGCCCATTTCGACATGCGCGCGTTACTGCGCTATGCCACAGATCCGGAAGAACTGGTGATCGTCGCTCCTCAGGCCGTACTATGGTCCGGCAGGTACGACATTGCGGCTACGCCCATGAGTGGTGTTGACTGGGGAGAGGTGGTGCGTAAAAATTCCAGGGGCACAGTGAGCAATGCCGCTGGTTCTTTCTACTGGGTGGCCCGGTATTTGGGCAACCAGCCGCTGATTTTCGCCGTGCCCGTATCCGGGACTTTTCCGGAGAAGTCGGAACAGTTCGGTGGTATGGGATCGGGAGGAGAAAGTGTCGGGACACCGTTTTTATCTGAAGACGTTCCCATGATCCCCAGCGATCTTCAGCCCGGCAGTAGCGACAGCATACTCTTGCCCGGCAACAGTGGCGCGCGCCCCAGTCCTTTTGGTCCCAGAGTGGACGAAAAGAATATAGAGTAGATTCTGTAGCGGCATATTCCCGCCGGATGGGAATATGCCGCTTCCCGGCAGAGCGCCGGAGTATATTTCGATGTTTTTTCGTGCAATAACGGATCGTTTTGTTGTTGTGCCGTATTTTCAACTGCTGCATTTTCTGCATGTATGCGTCGACTGGGAGTTTTTTGGCAGAAAATACCCCAAGATGGATATGATGCAGATGTATATGTTCATCTATCCGATATATTTTTACGGAGGAGGTTCTCGTGTCTGAAGTCACCGTCACCGAGCATCTGCTTCTGCACCAGAAGCGCAGTCCGCATGCGACAGGTCAATTTACCGGTCTGTTGCATGATCTTATTTTGTCCGGAAAGAGCATTTCGCGGCGCGTGAACAAAGCGGGCCTTCTGGATATTCTGGGGGGTACCGGTGTCGTCAATGTTCAGGGCGAAAACGTTCAAAAAATGGATGAGATCGCCAACACCGTGCTCATGTATCGCATGGAACGTTGCGGTGCATTGTGCGCTATGGGGTCTGAGGAAAACGCCGAACTCGTTCGCGTGTCCCCCGAGTTTCCCCGGGGGGATTATATCCTGATTTTTGATCCCCTGGATGGTTCCTCAAATATCGACGTCAATATTAATATAGGCACTATTTTTTCCATTTTGCGGCGACAGCCCGGATCCACCGGGGAAGTGACGCTGGAGGAAGTTCTGCAGCCCGGCACACAGCAAGTGGCGGCAGGATATATTTTATATGGTCCCTCCACTATGCTGGTGTTCTCTACCGGCCAGGGTGTGCACGGATTTACACTGGATCCCGGCGTGGGAGAATTTCTGCTCTCCCATCCCGATATCCGCATTCCCGAACGCGGCAAAATTTATTCCGTCAACGAAGGGTATTGGGAATACTGGGACACGCCGGCGCGTGAATGCGTGTCCCATTTTCGCAGTACGAAAAATGCTTGGGGACAGTCCTATTCCCTGCGTTACGTGGGATCTCTGGTGGCGGATTTTCATCGCACACTGCTTTACGGCGGCATTTATATGTATCCGCCGGATATTCGCAAACCTGAAGGCAAACTGCGTCTTATGTGCGAAGGCGCGCCTCTTGCCTTTTTGGCGGAACAGGCGGGCGGTAAGGCTATAGACGGATACACGCGTATTTTGGAACGGAAGCCGGATCAACTTCACGCTCGCGTGCCGCTGTTTATCGGCTCTGCGCAGGATGTGGACGATGTGGCGCGTATATATGCCGCGCATAAAAAACCGTGATCTGTCTTGGGATTGAAAGTTCGTGCGACGAAACGTCGTTGGCGCTTGTCCGTGACGGACAACTCCTGGATGCCGTTTTGGCCACGCAGGCGGATATCCACGCGCTGTTCGGGGGCGTAGTGCCGGAACTCGCGTCACGAGAACACT
>CASQEL010000251.1 GCA_949427775.1 uncultured Desulfovibrionaceae bacterium | reverse complement strand
GGGGACCCCCCTGGGCGGCGGCCTGCCGCGCCAGCTCCACGGCGTGGCCGGCGTACTGGGTCACCGCCGCCTCCCACTCCAGCCCACGGCTGGAGGCGGCCTCCCGCACCTTGCCCAGCAGCAGATAGCGCTGGCCATCGTGGACGCGCGCCAGGGCGAACGTGCCCCGGCGGTCGCCGCCCAGGCGGTGCAGACCGGGTTCCAGCCGTCGCAGCGTTTCGGGGATTTCCCGGCCCACAAAAAATTTCACGCTCAGCGATTCCGCCAGATCCGCGCCGAAGAACAACGTCTTTTTGTCCGCGCCCTGATCGTCGGCGCGCTCCGCCAATTCTTCCGTTTCCACCAGCAGTTCCATAATGGGCCGCATATGCCAGAGAATGAGCGAATTGATCAATCTGTCAAAAGCGGCGCAGGAAAGCACGCCGAAGACGCCGCAGGTAAACAGGGTCAGGAGAAAAAAGGCGGCTGTGACTCTGCGCCGGAGGGAATGCCGGTCGGCGATCATGAGGGAACGTCGTTTTCTGCGGCCGCCGAGGCATCCAGACCGTAGCCGACATGGGGCACGGTTTTCAGCAGCGGCCGGGAAAAAGGTTTGTCGAGTTTCTGGCGCAGTTCATGGATATGGGTGCGCAGCGCGCCGCTCTCCGGCGGCGTGTCGCCCCAGACGGCATGCTCCAGTTCGGCGCGGGAAACAATGCGCGGCGCGGCGCGCAGAAGAGTTGCCAGAATGGTGAAAGCCGTGGGGCCCAGTTTCAGGGGCAGACCCGCCCGACATGCCGTATGGGCGGCCGGATCCAGCGTCAGATCCCCCCACTGCAGGAATGCCTGCGTCTGCATGCCCGCGGCGCGACGCACCAGAGCGCGCAGCCGGGCGTCCAGCTCTTTCATCGAAAAAGGTTTCACCAGGTAGTCGTCCGCGCCGTCGTCCAGCCCCGCGACCCTGTCGGCCACGGTATCCCGCGCCGTCAGCATGAGAATGGGCGTAGCCACGGCGTATTCCCGGCGCAGGGCGCGGCATACGGACAATCCGTCCAGACCCGGCAGCATGATGTCCAGCATGATCACGTCGAAACAGCCGCGGCGGGCCGATTCCAGTCCCGCCGTCCCTGTGTGGGCGCAGTCCAGCTCATAGCCCAACGGCTCCAGAAAGGCATACAGATTCGCCGTAATATCCTGGTTGTCCTCGATGATCAGCGCGCGAATGCGGGGAGTGGACATCCGGTTCTCCGGGAAAATGTTGCGGCGGGATTTTCCGTTAAGGGCGTCCGGCAGAGCGCGCGGGATCGAAAGCCGCACCCCAACGGATGTCGGAGCGGAGGCAACGTGCGTCTTTGCCATAGAGAGGCTGCCCGCTGACCGGAGCGGCCGAGGCCGCTCCGGGATACAGTGCCGATGCTACTTGAGGACTTCCAGACGCTCCACATCAACCTTGTTGTCCTTTTTGCGGCTGCAGTCCACATAGCCGTGCAGACGCACGCGATCCTGCGGCGTGACCGTCTGACCGCGGAATACCTTGCGGCCGATTTCCACCAGCACCTTGCCGGAATCATCCTGGAAGACGTATTTGTTCTTTCTGTGGCCTATCTTCTCAATAACATGACCTTCCAGCAGGACGGGCGCGTCGTTTTGCGCCTCCTGCACCTGCGCGGCTTTGGTGACGGTAGGCTGCACGCCCGGTCCCTTGAATCCGCCGCCTGTTGCGGGACCGGCGACGGCGTTGGCGGGATGGGTCGGAGCGGGCGGTTGCGCGCCCGGCCCCTCGAAACCCGCGGCCAGCACGGGAGCGGCCAGGGAAAGAGACAGCAAAAGTGCCATGATGTAACGCATTGTCAATACCTCCGGTGGTGTTGTTGCGGCAGCGCCGTTGCTGCCGACAGCCACACTATGCCGAAAGGAAGGTTAAGAAAATGTCAGGAACAGATTTTTCGGAAAATTTTGATAAAAAAATTTCAGGCGCCGCGTGTGCTCCCCTCGAATACGCGCGGCGCCTGTCCCTTTTCCCCGCCTACTCAGGTGACGGGAGTGGGGGAGGCGGGGGAGGGAAAGGTCTGCTCAGGATTTTATCCAGCTCTTTCTGCGCGACGGCGCGTTGTTCCGGCGTCAAGATGGTTTCCATCTCCCGAAATTGCCTTGTGATGAAGGCTATCCGAAACCGCCTGGCTCGTGCGAATTCTTTTTCAAGTTTTTGGTGGTTGCGCAGAAAAATGGCCCGGACCTGCTGCTGCTGATCAGGCGACAGGCGCAGCAACTCCGTCAAGTGGCGTATAGCGCCTTCCGGACCGGGAGGCGGGGAAAAAAAAGTTTGTTGCTGTTCGACGGCGATCAGGCAGGACACGCCTCCGATCGCGATGCCGGCAATGAACGTCAGCAGCAACACCAGCAGGGATTTGAAGCGTGTGTTCATCGCCGGAACTCGTCATACGTGAGCGGGGAAATGTGGGCATAAGACTGAAAACCCGCGGGCATCGAAGAAGGGGGCCAATGCCACCATATACAAAAACTCAGCAGGATGAGCGCCACATTGGCCAGGGCCAGGGGACGCAGACATCCGGCCAGCCAGCGGTATATATCCGGTTCGTCCCCGAGGCGGGATTTCGCCGCTTCCGCGCGCACGGTTCGCATCACGGCGCGTTCCCATGCCTCGTCCAGTATGCACGGCGCGGCCGCCCGTTCTGTGCGCCACGCGTCGCGATAGCGAACTAAAGGATCATGGGCGTCCTCGTCGAGCCGGGGCGGGGGGGTGATGATGGTGTATGCGGCCTCGGGCGTCGACCGATCCGGGGCGGTCGGCACTCGTCTTTCATGTCGGAAGAATGGCATGAAGCGATCTTTCATAATGATGTTTCCTCCGGGGCGGCAAGCAGGGCCCGCAGTCGGGCCTTGCTTCTGTGTATGCGCACGCGGGCGTTGACGGCGCTGATATTCAGCATATCCGCAGCCTCCGCTAGAGTATATCCCTCAAAATATGTCAATGTCACCAGCATACGATCCGTCGGCGCAAGCCGTATAAGCGCCTGATCCAGGGTTTCGCGCAGAGCCTGTTGCTCGTTTTCTTCATTATGGCGGCGCAGCGAGACATGTTCCGTCAGGTGTTCTTCAGGCGAACAGGCGTCTGCTTCCATCCGCATTGCGCTGAAGGGCGTTTCCGGGCGATAGCGTTCTCGCAGGCGTTCATGGCAGCACCGGACGGCGATGACTGCCAGCCAATGCCTGAATGCGCCGCGTCCGGTATAGGAGGGCAGCGAGTTATACGCACGCACGAAAACTTCCTGCGCCACTTCAGAGACTTCCTGCGGAGAAACATGGGCCGAAACCAGCCGTTCCACCTGTGTAGCGCACATTCGCACAATATGGCTGAAGGCGTCGATATCGCCGCCGTTCACGGCCCGCAGGGCCTGCTGCAACGCGGCGTCGCTTTCGTCCGAGGGCTGCCGTGTCACACTTCCTCCCCGCATCATGATTTCATAACGTATAGTGGGATGCAGCCGGACAAATGTTACATGGGGAGGAATTTTTTGAAAATGACGCATAAAAACAGTGGCCGGCTGCTCAAGGCGTCCGCCGTCGTTCGCAAGGGGGGGCGGAGGGAATGTCGAGAACGCGCGTATCGGTCGATAGCGGGAAACGCTAGTGTCACGTCATTCTATAAGTGCCGCATAAAACATGTTCAACTTATCGTGGTTTCAGAGTAATGCGAAGATTTTTTACGTCACTTGAGCGTTGACGATTCACTAGTACCACTAAACATTAAAAGTTTCGTAAATTACAAAAATAGGATAGAGTCATGGCAACCAA
>CASQEL010000250.1 GCA_949427775.1 uncultured Desulfovibrionaceae bacterium | reverse complement strand
ATGATTTTCTTGGCATTATGCCAATGTATGGGTTCGAGGCCAACATGGTATTTTTCCCCGTGAAAATGCTCTGCCGACTGCGTAACAGGCGGCTGCCGCGAAGGCATAAGCACACTTTATTTGCGCTGTTCCATGCCGGAGCGAGCGTGTCTTTCAGCTTTGACTTTGTCCAAAGTCAAAGCGAATGTGCTCCGGGGACAGCCTTCATTACCCCGCCCGCTGCAAAGCCGTCTTTTTCCGTCACGCGGCGTTGCAAGGTCGACAGTGACCTTGCGGTATGTGCACCGCGGCTTCGCCCCATGTCGACCTTGCGCCTTGCCGGTCGAAAAAATTCGGCTTTCACGGACAGCATGTTACTGAGGACTGCCCCTGGAGTTCGTCGCCGAGCGCGCCGCGCACGATATTCATATCTTTGTCGCCCCGGCCGGACAGATTAACGATCACATGGCCGTTTTTCGGGAAACTTTCCCGGTGTTCCAGCACGTAGGCCAGAGCATGGGAAGATTCCAGCGCGGGCAGAATGCCTTCAGTACGAGTGAGCGTTTTGAAAGCGCTCAACGCCTGGGCGTCATCGGCAAGGCCGTATTCGACCCGGCCCGTGGCGTGCAGCCAGGCGTGTTCCGGCCCAACGCCGGGATAATCCAGTCCGGCGGAGATGGAATGGGACGGCTCGATCTGGCCGTCGGGCGTCTGCAGCAACATGGTGCGTTGTCCGTGCAGCACGCCGGGCGTACCCAGGTTGAGCGGAGCGGAATTGCAGCAGCCCGGTTCGCCGGTGCCCGCCGCCTCCACGCCGATGATGCGCACCTCGGCGTCTTCCAGGAACGGATGGAACATGCCGATGGCGTTGGAGCCGCCGCCCACGCAGGCCACCACGGCGTGGGGGAGCCGCCCGGCGCGGGCCAGTATCTGGGCGCGGGTTTCCCGTCCGATGACGCTTTGCAGGTCGCGTACCAGGGTTGGAAAGGGATGCGGCCCGGCCGCCGTGCCGAAGCAGTAGTGCGTGGTCCGCTGGGTGGCGATCCAGCAGCGCAGGGCCTCGTTGATGGCGTCCTTGAGCGTGCGGCTGCCGCTCTCCACCGGATGCACGTCGGCTCCCAGCATTTTCATGCGCCGCACGTTGGACGATTGGCGCGCCACATCCTCGGCTCCCATGAAAACCGTGCAGGTCATGTCCAGGCGGGCCGCCGCAATGGCTGTGGCCACCCCGTTCTGTCCCGCGCCGGTTTCCGTCACCAGAGCGGTTTTGCCCATCAGTTTGGCCAGCAAAGCCTGGCCCAGAGTATTGTTGATTTTGTGCGCGCCGCCGTGCAGCAGATCTTCACGCTTGAGCCACAGGTTGAACCCCAGTTTGCCGGACAGGCCGGGGCAGTGGGTCAGAGGGGTTTCGCGTCCCGCATAGTTGCGCAGCAGATCCTCCAACGCTGTCGTGAAGCCCGTGGTGGGCATGATCCGGCGCATGGCCTCTTCCAGTTCCCGCAAGGGAGGCATAAGCAGTTCCGGGACAAAACAGCCGCCGAAATCGCCGAAATATCCTTTATTCATGGTACTGTCCTCGCAGGGCCGTCAGCGCGGCCCGGATTTTCTGATGATCCTTGCAGCCTGGGGCCGATTCCAGGCCGGAGTTCATATCCACGCCGCCGCAGCCGGGGCAGGCGGCCAACGCTCGGCTCACGTTGTCCGGGGTCAAACCTCCGGCCAACAGCCAGGGGCGCGGCGCGTTCGGGCCGGGCAGAGGCACGCCGGAGAGCGTGCGGCCGCTGCCGCCGCCCGCCATGCCCGCGTCCAGCAGAAACAGCGCCGCATCCGGCGCGTGGCGGGCCATATCGGCCTCCAGCGCGGCTTGATCCGGATAGCGGGCGGGCCAGAGCACGCGGATGATCCGCGCCGCGCCCAGCGCCCGCGCGCAGTCCGGCGACTGGTCGCCGTGCAGCTGCGCCATGTCCAGACGGGCGACGCGCAGAATGGTCTGAATCTCCGCCACACCCTGACGCACGAACACGCCGACGCGGCGTGGACCTCGGCTGTCCAGCGCGGCCGCTGCGACGGGATCGATATGCCGGGGGCTGGCCGGGTGAAAGATGAACCCGCAGAAGTCCGCGCCCGCGGCCGCGGCGCAATCCAGATCCTCCTGTCGGCGCAGTCCGCAGATTTTGACGAGCGGGACGTTCACAGGACCACCTCCATGTCCTTGTCAGGGCGCTGCACCGATTCCCGCCGGGATGTCGCCCCGAACTCCTCCGGGAGAGCGCACGCCGGAAAAAGCATTCCCATTCCCCAATAGTCGCCGCAGGGCCGCGCCGGGCTGCCCTCCGGCCATCAGGGCCGTGCCCACCAGCACCGCGTCGTAGCCCGCGTCGGCCGCGTCGCGCAGGTGTTCGGCGCTGTCCATGCCGCTGGCCGCGATCCAACATTCGTCGGCTCCGCCTTGTGTCGCTCTGTGCTGTTCGGCCAGGCGCAGACACACGCCGCGGTCCACGGCCAGCGTTTCCAGATTCCGGGCATTGACCTGGATGATCCGCGCGCCGGAGTCCCGCGCCAGAGTCAGATCCGCCGCATCGAAGACCTCCACAACCGCGTGCAGACCGTGCGCCTCGGCCTGCTCCCGTAAATCCCGCAACACGCGGACGTCGGGGGTCAAACGCACGATGAGCAGCAGGGCCGAGGCGGGCGTGGCCGCCGTCATGACTATCTGCAAGGAATGGAACAGGAAATCCTTGCGCAGCAGAGGCAGGCCGGGCGCGGTCATACGGGAGAGAAATTCCAGCCGTCCCCGGAAATATGTCTCTTCGGTCAGCACGGACAGGCACGAGGCCCCGGCCGCCGCATATTGGGCGGCGGCATCCTCAGGAGTGATCCCTGTCGCGATGGTTCCGCGCGAGGGTGAAGCCCGTTTGTATTCGGCGATGACGGCCGCCGGTGCGCCGGTGGCGGGGCGGCGCAGCGCCGCCCGAAAATCCGGCCGGGCGCCGGTCAGGGGGGCGGGCAGCCCTCCCTGTGCCGCCGCCTGTTCCAGCGCGGCGATTTCCGTCTGTTTGGCACGGCGGAAACGTTCCAGACGATCAGGCCGCATGGAGCACCTTCCTTCCCGCGCCGGAAGCCACGGCTTCGCGGGCCTGGGCCATGCAGGCGGTCAAGGAACGGTTTTCCTCCAGCAGGTACAGACTCATGCCCACGTTAAGAGTCAGCATATCGCGCATGGCCTTGGGACCGCGTCCTTCCAGCAGTTCCCGCAGCACGGCCACGGCCTCGTCGCGGCTGTGCACGGCCAGATCTTCGGCCGTACAGGGCGGGATATCGTAGTCCGCCGGGTTCAGGGTCATGGGGGTCAGTTCCCCGTCGTGTAGCAGCACCATCCGGGCGGGACCCAGGGGGGTGATCTCGTCGTACCCGGCTTCCGTGCGCGTTCCGTCGGTACCGTGAACCACGGCGGCCCGGTGCAGATGCGGCGACCGGCGCAGCGTTTCAGCCAGCAGGGGCACGAGTTCGGCGCGGGCCACGCCCATAAGCAGATGGCTGGGGCGGGCCGGATTGATCATCGGTCCCAGCAGATTGAAGAGAGTGCGCACGCCCAACTCGTGCCGAACCGGAGCCACATTGCGGAAGGACGGATGAAAGCGCGGCGCGAACAGAAACGCGAAGTTGTGTTCCCGCAGCATATCCGGCACATCCGCCGGGCTGATGTCCAGAGGAATGCCCAGGCTTTCCAGGGCGTCGGCGCTGCCGCACTTGGAGGAGACGGCTCTGTTGCCGTGCTTGACGACCTTGTAGCCCAGTCCCGCCAGGATCAGTGCTGTGCCTGTGGAGCAGTTG
>CASQEL010000249.1 GCA_949427775.1 uncultured Desulfovibrionaceae bacterium | reverse complement strand
CGGAAGGGAGGGGCGTGGGGAGGGAAACCCTTTTTACAAAAAGGGTTTCCCTCCCCACACGAAAAACAAGAAAAAAGGGATTCCGTATGGCGATTCCGCAAAGTATTTTCGAGGAAATGCGGGCCGTGTGCGCGACGGCCTGGCGGCGCGGACTGTTGTCCGGCTTCAACGGCAACATCAGCGTGCGCATGGACAGCGCCTGCTGCGTGACGCGCGGCGGCGCGGCCAAGGGCGATCTCCGGCCCGTGGACGTGGCGGCCGTGGACATCGCCACCGGCGCGCTGCTGGAAGGCTCGACGCCGTCTTCCGAGCTGTCCATGCATCTGGAAATCTACCGCGTCCGCGAAGACGCTCTGGCCGTGGCGCATACGCATCCGCGCCACCTGCTGGCCCTGGAACTGCGCGTTCCACAAGAGAAGTTTCTGGATCTGCCGCTGTTCGAGGCCGATATGCTGCGCAAGCGCCTGGGCTTCGCCCCGGCGTTGCCGCCGGGCACACGGGAGCTGGCTCTTGCCGTGGCCCGCGCGGCTGAAACCCGCGAGGCTGTATGGATGTCCCGGCACGGCCTGACCTGCCGCGCCGCCGACTTGCGGACCGCCCTGGCCCTGTCCGAAGAGCTGGACCACCTGGCGGCTGTGCAACTGCTGGCGGAAAATCGATAAAGCCGATATAGGGAGCGCTGCCCATACGGCGGCGCGGGAAGCGTCACGCCGGAACAGGCGCGGCGGACGCGGACATTCCCGCGCGAACCGCCTTTTCACCATCACTTGCAACGGAAATGCTATGGAACACCTGCTTACCAAGCTGGCCCGCCAGCTCGACACCCTGGACGAAGCCTCGCTCATGGCCCTGTGGGACAAATACGCCGCCACGGTCGGCCGCTTTGAGCCGTCCCGGCGCTGGGAGGAAGCCGCGCTGATCTTCTCGCTCATCCAGGCCAAGCGCTGGAAAAACCAGCTCTTCAACTACTACTGGGCGCAACAGGCCCGCCCGCGCGACGACGGCCCGCCCCCGCAGACGTCCTTCACCCTGGAGCCGCCGCGCTCAGGGGCCGACGGCGATGCGGGCGCCCCCGCCCAGAAGCGGTGCAAGGTGCTGAGCTTCCGGCCGGTCAAGAGCGACTAAACCGCGCAGGATGTGGTAGTACCAACGCACCCGCTCCACAAAGGCCACGGCTTCCCCGCCCCGGCAGGTGCTCTGCCCCACCATGGCGGCGTATTCGGGCTTGGCCAGCAGGGGGAAGACCTCCTTGAGCTCCTTCCAGGTGCGGCCGGTGCCGCCGAGCTTGCGCGACAGCTCCATGGCCCCTTCCAGGCGCTTGGGCCCCTGATTGAAAGCCGCGAGGGCGAAGAACCAGCGATCCCACTCTTCCAGATCCAGGGGTTCGAGGTTTTTCCAGAGCATGTGCAGATAGCGGGCGCCGCCCCGGATGGCCTGGGAGGGATTGAGCCGATCCACGTTCAGAAAGTCGGCCGTGCTGCGGGTCAACTGCATGATGCCCCGCACGCCGGTGTGGCTGACCGTGCTCTCGTCCAGCCGCGATTCCTGAATGATCACCGCGGTGAACAGCAGCGGGTCCAGATCCGCCCTGCTCACGGCGCGGGCGATCATGCTGCGGTAGCGCGGCAGACGCCGTTCCAGGATGCTTAAAAAATCCGTCACTTCATAGGGGTCCACGTTGCCGGGCAGGTAGCCGAAGTAGCGCTCTTCCAGCCTGTCCAGCAACGTGTCGTCCGGGGCGGTGCGTTCCGCCCAGAAGTGTTGCAGCGCCGCGTGCAGCGCCGGATCGGTGACGCGCCAGAACCAGTGGTAGCCCTCGCCGTCCCGGGAAGCGCCGCCGGGCACCGGACCGGCGTCGGGCATGCGGCCCGCGTCCGGGGCGGGCACAAAGGGCGCCCACAGCGCCCAGGAGCGGGCGTCCAGCACATGCCGCGCGGAAAACAGCGCTTTTTCCCCGGGGGAGGCCGCGCTTTCCGGCGCGGCGGACGCCTGCGAGGAAGGATCGGACGGAACGGCTTTCGGCGCGGCGGCAGGATCGCCGCCGTGGCCACGGGCGCGCCCGGAGGCCGGGGCGGAAGCGTCTTCAAAACCGAAGAGTTCCAGCGGCGGCAGACGCGTCGGCACGGGGCGGGCGTGATAATAGGCCGGGCCGGAGGTGACGATCCGCTCCTCCGCGCCCTGTCCGGCAAAGCCCACCACCAGATCCGCCCGGCCGGAGCGCAGCAGATCCAGGGCCCGACGCCGATCCGGCGCGGTGATCCAGCGCAGATCGCAGGGTTTGTCCCGGCAAAATTCCGCCAGCAGATCCCGTTCGTAGCCGGGGCCGAACGGGGCCAGAAAACCGGTGGCCGGCTCGTATTCCGGGGCCACCACACGCAACGTCAGGGGGCGTTCGACGCCGGATTCCCGGCGCGCCACATCCAGCAGGACCGTGCCCGCCAGACACAACGCCATCAGGACGTAGCAGCTTCTTACAAGATAGAGTAGGTAACGCAAATTGACTTCACAGCCTCGGCAGGTATATACAATATGCGGTCCTGCGTGCTTCGCGCGCCGGTCGCGCCGCCGGGGAATGCGTTCGCCCTCGGCGCAGGAGGACGCCCGGACACGATTTTCGATCCCGACGATCGCCTCACAGGGGCGGCAATATACCGATTTTGCAGGATTCAGCGAGCGGTCGGTCTGCGCCGCCGCGCCGCCGCAGACCGCGGCATCATGCCGTCCCGCCCGGCCTGTGGCGCGGGCGTCCGTGACAGCGGACGCGGGAGCCTGTCGCGCCGAAAAAAGACGTTTGCGGACAGAGTGCTCCAGTTGATAACCAAAAATAAGGCAGGTAACGGCTTATGTCAAACGTGGTCATCATCGGCGCCCAGTGGGGCGACGAGGGCAAGGGAAAGATCGTCGATCTGCTCAGCCGCGAACTCGACGTCATCGTGCGTTTTCAGGGCGGCAACAACGCCGGACACACCATCAAGGTGGGCGGCGAGCAGACCATTCTGCATCTTATCCCCGCCGGTATTCTGCATCCGGGCAAAGTCTGCCTTATCGGCAACGGCGTGGTCTGCGATCCCTCGGTCTTTCTGGCGGAAACAGAACAACTGGAAGCCAGGGGCGTGGACGTCTCCCCGGCCCGTCTCAAGATCAGCAGGCGGACGCATCTGATCCTGCCCTACCACAAAGCCCTGGACGTGGCCCGCGAGGCCCACAAAGCGGGCAGGAAAATCGGCACCACGGGACGCGGCATCGGCCCCTGCTACGAAGACAAGGCGGCCCGCGTGGGCGTGCGCGCCGGCGACCTGACCAACCCCGCCCTGGTGCGCGAGAAGATCGAAGCCGCCCTGGTGGAAAAGAACGCCCTGTTCCGTCTCTACGGCTGCGCCGTCCTCTCCGCCGATGACGTGTACGACGAGCTCATGGGCCTGGCCCCGCGCCTGCTGCCGTATCTGGCCGACGTGCCCGGCGAAATCGACGCGGCTTGGACCAGGGGCCGCAGCGTGCTCTTCGAGGGCGCGCAGGGCACGCACCTGGACATCGATCACGGCACCTATCCCTTCGTGACCTCTTCCAACACGGTGTCCGGCAACGCGGCGGCCGGGAGCGGCATTTCCCCCCGCGCTCTTGATCGCATCATCGGCATCGTCAAAGCCTACACCACCCGCGTGGGCTCCGGACCGTTCCCCACGGAACTGACCGATCCCACCGGCGAATACCTGCGCGACAAGGGGCACGAGTTCGGCGCGACCACCGGACGCCCCCGGCGCTGCGGCTGGCTGGACATGGTCATCCTGCGCGAGTCCGTGCGCCTCAACGGCCTCACGGA